>JAVRPX010000254.1:0-2781 GCA_032161985.1 Mycobacterium sp. | reverse complement strand
GCGCCTGTCTTCGATCATCTCGGCGAGAAGGCCGAACGCCCCCCAAACATTCGTACCAGTTGACGGCCCGACCCGCCGGCCCAGCACGCGACTGACGTGCCGTGCCGCCGCGACCGACGCCGCATCGGGCACCACCACCATGTGGTCCACCACGTCCGGTAGGAACGACGGCTCAACCCGCGGGCGGCCGATGCCCTCGATCCGCGACGACATCCCCGTCACGACGTCCCGGCGGCCCTGGGCATAGGACGGAAAGAACGCCGAGTTCTCCGGATCGACGACGCACAACCGGGTGGCGTAGCGCCGGTAGCGGATGAACCGCCCGATGGTGGCGCTGGTTCCGCCGGTGCCCGCCCCGACCACGATCCACTCCGGAATCGGATGCGCCTCTAAATGCATCTGCTCGAAAATCGACTCGGCGATGTTGTTGTTGCCGCGCCAGTCGGTCGCGCGCTCGGCGTTGGTGAACTGGTCCAGGTAGTGCCCTCCCGTCTCCTCGGCCAGCCGCTCCGCTTCCGCGTACACCTGAGAGGCCTCGGCCACGAAATGGCAACGGCCGCCTTGTGATTCGATCAGCGCGATCTTGGTTGCGCTGGTCGACGACGGCATCACCGCGATGAACGGCACCCCCACCAGCGCCGCGAAGTACGCCTCCGAGACTGCCGTCGACCCCGAGGATGCCTCGATGACAGTGGTGTCCTCACCGATCCAACCGTTGCACAGCGCATAAAGGAACAACGAGCGCGCCAGCCGGTGCTTGAGGCTGCCGGTGATGTGCGTCGTCTCGTCCTTGAGGTAGAGCTCGACGTCGACGCCGTCGCACCAGGCAGCAGGCAGCGGATACCGCAGCAGGTGAGTGTCGGCGCTGCGTCTGGCGTCGGCCTCGATCAACCGGACGGCGTTGTCCACCCACGACCGTGGCTGGCTGCGAGTCGCTGTTACGGCCTTGTCGGTCACCGCGCCGATACGGTCGGGTGGGACTGGCCCGCCCGCGCCCCGACGTCACGGCCTCCAATGGGTGCCGCCACCAGCGTCAGCAGCGTGGCCTCGGGCCTGCAGCAGAACCGCACGGGATAAAACGGCGACGTTCCGATGCCCGCCGAGACGTGCAACTGCGTACGTGTGCCCCACTGCGACGCGCCCTTGGCGCGCGACCGGTCCAGGTCGCAGTTGGTGACGATCGCGCCGTAGAACGGCAGGCACAGCTGGCCGCCGTGAGTGTGGCCTGCCATCACCAGCTGGTAGCCGTCGGCCGCGAAGCGATCCAGCACCCGCGGTTCGGGCGAATGCGTCAGCCCCAGCGTCAGGTTGGCGGCCGGGCTGGGTGGTCCGGCGATGGTGTCGTAGCGGTCGCGGGACAGATGGGGGTCGTCGACCCCGGCCATGGCGATCTGCAGGCCCGCGACCTCGAGATCGCGGCGGGTATGCGTCATGTCCAGCCAGCCGCGCTCGGTGAACGCCGCCCGCAGGTCCTGCCACGGCAGCGGCTCGCCGTGGATGCGATGGCCGGGATTGGTCAGATAGTGCGCCGGGTTCTTCAGCCGCGGCCCGAAGTAGTCGTTGCTGCCGAACACGAACACCCCGGGCACCGACAGCAGGTCGCCCAGCGACTGGACCACGGCAGGCACCGCCTTTGGGTGGGCCAGGTTGTCACCGGTGTTGACGACCAGGTCGGGCTCAAAGCGGGCCAGCTCACGCAGCCACGCCTGCTTGCGCCGCTGCTTGGGCCGCATGTGGATATCGCTGAGGTGCAGCACCTTCAGCGGCGACGACCCCGGCGACAGCACCGGCATGGTCACCTCGCGCACCACGAACGCATTGCGTTCGATCAGCGACGCATAGCCGATCCCGGCTACGGCCGAACCAACGGCCACGGCGGCGGTGTTTTTCAGGAATGTCGGAGGGGCAGACATGCACGCAGCCTACTGCCACTCACCCGCACGCACCGACTCTCACCCGCGCGGCGTGGCCAACAGCACAGCGCACTCACAGCCCGGTCAGGGCGGTGGCGGGGGACCGAGGACGGGCACCGTGATGGGCGGCAGCCCTGGGATCTCGACGACCGTCTGGCCGATCTCCGGTGGCATACCTGGGATCGCACCGGGCGGCGGCGGAGGAGGCGGTGGCGGGACGCCGTTGGAGATCTGGATCGTGATGATCGAGCCGGGCACCGTCTGACCGGTGGGGGAGGTCCCGACCACGGCGCCGTATGGCGCGGTGCTGTTGACCGGCGTGGCCTGGTCGGCCACCTGGAAGCCGGCCTCCTTCAGCCGCTGACGGGCGGTGTCCTGGTTCATGCCCGAGACGCTGGGCACCCTCGAGCCGGGTGCGCCCTCGACATAGCGCGGATCGGTGGGCGGCAGCTTGACGTCGGGAGGCGTGATCGACTTCATCGCGGTAAACCAGGTCCTGGCGGGCTCGTTGCCGCCGTACAGGTTGCCCGAGCCGCACTGTCGCAATGGGAACGAACACAGGTCGGATGGCGTCGTCGAGTCGTCATAGATGTAGTTGGCCGCGGCGAGGGCGCTGGTGAAACCGACGAAACCCGACGAGCGGTGTGCCTCCGTGGTGCCGGTCTTGCCCGACACCGGCAAGTTCCAGCCGGCCGACCCGGCCGCACTGGCCGCAGTGCCGCTCTGGTCGTCCTTGCTCAACGCGTTGGCCAGGGTGTTGGCGAGTCCCTCCGGCACCACCTGCTCGCAGGTCTCGGTCGTCACCGCTACGTCCTTGCCGGTGCGGTCGAACACCTTGTCGATCGGGTTCGGCGGGCACCAGACGCCG
>JAVRPX010000253.1:0-5597 GCA_032161985.1 Mycobacterium sp. | reverse complement strand
CCTCGAACACCGCGACGCTGTCGGCCGCGGCGATGCGCCGCGCCGCGGTGCGGATCAGTTCCTCGTCGACGCCGCATCGTTGTGCGTACTCGCCGACGGGGACGGCGCGCAATGCCTCGCGAACCGGCTCCACTCCGGTGACGTGCTCAGCGAGAAAAGCCTCATTGCACAGGCCTTCCTGTACCAGCACGGCGCTCATCGCCGCCAGGCACCAGGCGTCGGTCCCCGGCCGCACCCGAAGATGGATGTCGGCCATCTTTGCGGTGTCAGTGATCACCGGGTCGATGACGATCATCGAGCGCGCGGGATCCTTGGCGATCTCATTGAGCACGGTGCGGGCGCGAGGAAAGCTCTGCGACATCCACGGGTTCTTACCGATGAACACCGACACTTCGGCGTGTTCGAACTCGCCGCGGGTGTGGCCACCGTAGAGGTGGGCGTCGACCCACGCCTCACCGGTCTTCTCCTGCGCGAGCGCGTTCGACCGGTAGTGCGAACCGAGCACCTTGAGGAAGGCGCCGCTGTATGCGCCCCCGAGATGGTTACCCTGCCCGCCGCCGCCGTAGTAGAAGATCTTGTCCCCGCCATGCGTATCGGCAATGCGCTTGAAGCCCGACGCAATCTCGGAAATTGCGGTGTCCCAGTCGATTTCCTCGTAGCTGCCGTCGGACCGCCGATGCATGGGGGAGGTCAGCCGGTTGCCGTTGTTCTGGTAGTGGTCCAGTCGCAGCGCCTTGTTGCAGGTGTAGCCCTGGGAGGCAGGATGGTCCTTATCGCCGCGGATCTTGGCGAGGTTGCGGCCGTCGAGTTGGACCACGATGCCGCAGTTGCACTCGCACAGGATGCAGGCAGTGGATTGCCAATCACCGGCCATGGCGGGGTTTCCTTTCAGACAGCTCGGCAGCCACCAGATCGCGCAACTGGCCGTGGACAAGGTCGAGGGGCTTGAGATCGCGGTAGGCGCGGGCGACGACGATCGCCCCCTCGATCGCGGTCGTGGACAGCATCGCGAGCTCGTCGGCACGCGCCGCAGAAACGCCGTCTGCCACCAGACGCGCAGCGATCAGGTCCGTCCAGCGCGCGAAGACCCACGCCGCGCGGTCGATCACCGGCGTTGCCTGGTTCTGCTTGTCGGGGTCGCCGGCTTCCACCGCAACGGCGACGACGGGACAACCCGCGCGGTACTCCGAGCGGATCAGTTGCCTGCGGTAGTTGGCGATGAGGTCGTCGAGAACGTCGAGACCGCTCTTTGCGTCGGCGATGCGCGCTGCGATGTATTCGCCGGCGTAATCGATTGCTTCGCAGAGCAATTGAGTGCGGCCACCGGGGAAGTAGTGATAGGCCGACCCCCGCGGGGCGCCGCTGTGCTCGAGCACGTCGGCGATCGCGGTCGGGTGCGCGCCACGTTCCCTGATCAGAAGCGCGGCAGAGATCACCATCCGCTCACGGGGGCTGGGCATCAGTCTGGGATCCCTTCGTCCGACCCGTCTATGTATGTCACCTTACATAATCGGATTCCGCGGGTCTAGGGTGGCGATCCACACGACGAGAAATGCCGACATGCTCGCCATGCAAAACAGATGATCACGGCAGATCGATCGCGCGAGGCGCGATTGCTCGGCCGGTGTGCCGACGCGGTTGCCGAGCCGTATCGCGTTCGGGACGGTTCTGACCATTGCCAGCAGAATCGGGACACCGGCGAGCACTGCCGCGACACCTAAGAGCCATCCGGGATCGTCGCCGCGAAACGCATGAAAGCCCAACGCCGCCAACAGGATCACCATCACGAGCGCGATGAGAAGACTCATCGGGCCTGACGTCGTCGTCGCGCGATGGTAATAGCCGGCGATCGATGCGAGCGCGGACTCGGGTAGTTCGTCCGCGCGGCGATGGTGAAGGACCTGAGCATCGAAGATCAGGTCCATCCACAGCACGGCCAGCAGAAAGCCGCCGCAGGCGGCCGCGATCAGACGGTGGCCGCCTCGTTGAGTTGGTTCAGGGTGTTGGTGGCCTCGAGGTACTCCTGGACCCACCGCTGAATGACCGTAGAAGACTTCTCCACCTTGGTGAACTGACCCACGACCTGACCGACTGGATTGAAGGCGACGTCGACGCTCTCGTTCGGATACTTGTGGGTGGCGGCGACGGCCATGCCGGACACCATGTACTGCAGGGGCATGCCGAGTGGCTTGGGGTTCTCGGGCTGCTCCCAGGCTTCAGTCCAGTCGTTGCGCAGCATCCGGGCCGGCTTGCCGGTGAACGACCGGCTGCGCACCGTGTCCCGACTGGTTGCCTTGGCGTATGCCTCCTGCTGGACGGCGGTGTGCTCGGCTTCCTCGACCATCAGCCACTGGGAACCGGTCCACGCGCCCTGAGCGCCGAGAGCCAGCGCCGCGGCGATCTGCTGGCCACTGCCGATACCGCCCGCCGCGAGCACAGGTACCGGCGCGACCTCCTTGATGACCTGCGGCCACAGCACGATCGAGCCAACCTCACCGCAGTGTCCGCCCGCCTCGCCGCCCTGGGCAATGATGATGTCGACTCCGGCGTCGGCGTGCTTGCGCGCCTGGGACGGCGAACCGCACAGCGCCGCGACCTTACGACCTGATTCGTGGATGTGCTTGATCAAGTCCAACGGCGGCGTGCCCAGCGCGTTGGCGATCAACGTCATCTTCGGGTGCCGCAGGGCGACCTCGACCTGCGGCGTGGCGGTCGCCTCGGTCCAGCCAAGGAGCTGCAGCGCATCGTCGTCGCTGTGGTCGACCGGAACGCCGTGGTCGGCGAGGATCTTCTTGGCGAAGTCGATGTGCTCCTGCGGCACCAATGCGTTGAGCGTCTTCTTGAGCACCTCTGGAGACAGGTCGGTGGATTCCATGCCCTCGTACTTGTTCGGGATCACGATGTCGACGCCATAGGAGTGGTCGCCGATGTTCTCGTCGATCCATTTCAGCTCGATCTCGAGCTGTTCCGGCGTGAAGCCGACCGCCCCGAGCACACCGAAGCCGCCGGCCTTGCTCACGGCGACCACCACGTCGCGGCAGTGGGTGAAGGCGAAGATCGGGAACTCGATACCGAGATCGTCGCAGATGGCGGTGTGCATGCCTGCTCCTTATGGGGCGATTTCACGAACTGAAACGTGTTCTAGTTTAGCTTAGGCCCCGTGCCCTGCGGGAAGGGCGTTGCGTACTGGGACTTCGACGGGTCAAACGCAGCTGATCAGTCGCGCGGCTTCGCGCTGGGAACAATCGTCCGAAGCATCGCCGACCCGTAACCCACCAACCGGCGTGACCGGCTCTTGGGGCCACCGGCCCCGGCAACTAGCAGCACCGGCCAGCCCTCCGTCGCGGCCATTGCGGCGAGACCGGGGCGGGGGTTCACCGGCCGGGGGTTGCCGACCAGCTTCATCAACGCCACGTCTTCGTTGCCGTCGGCATAGAAGTAGCTGCGCTGCAGGTCGACGTCGTTGTCGTCGCAGAACCGACGGACCGCTTTGGCCTTGTTTGCCCCCCAGATGACCGGCCTGGCGATCCGCCCCGTGAGCAGACCCCGGTCGTCAAGCTCGAAATGGTTGCACAGCACATCGGGAATCTCCAGGTAGCGGGCAACGGGTTCGGCGTGGATGGTGAGCGCCGACGAGCTCAACACCACGGTGTGGCCCCGCTGCTGATGCGCCCGCACCACCTCGTGCATATAGGGAAAGACGCGGGAGGAGACGCGTTCGACAAACAGCCGCTCGCCGACTTCGTCGAGTTCGGCAAGGGAATCACCCCGCAGATAACCAGCCGCCCTGGTCATCAGCCGCTCGAACTGCATCCGGCCGAATCGGTATCGCATCGACGCCTCGATGACCCCGAGCACCTCGCCGATCCGCGCTTGCCTGCGCCGAATCCGGTCACCGGCGTGTGCGGTCGCGGTAAACCCGTCGACCAGTGTGCCGTCCAGGTCGAAGAACGCTCCGACCTGCGGGCCGGGCGTGCTCGCGCCGATCTCCGCGACCGCATTCGGCGGCGACGGCAGCGAACTCATACGCCGAGCCTAACTAGCTGGCGTACAAGCCTTTTCCGGTGACCAGCGGCATGTCCAGCGTGGTCCGGATGCCGGACGATGCCGCGACAACGTCGGGGATGGCGTTCACGATCCGCCCTGCCGCCGCGAGGATGGCCGCGTAATTGTGGTCGCCGCTGCGACTGGTCGGGCACACGTCCATGGTGTAGGACGGCTCCCCGGTGATCTCGACGCGGTACGACCCGCCGGGTTGCGCGGGCTGGGCCCAGTCCGGTCGCAGGTCACCCCGCAGCCGGGTGACGTGCTCGACGACGATGACCGGCTTGCCCTTGACCATGCCCTCGATCTGGAAACGCACAGCCGCGACAGTGCCCTTCTTGATGGTGCCGACCGCGACGTCGAAGTCCTCGGGTGCGGGTTCCTGTTCGACGGAATCCCTGATCTCGTCCACCTCGATGCCAAGGCCCGCCGCCATCTGCCGGATCGCGGTACCCCACGCGATGCTCAGAACGCCCGGTTGATAGAGCATCGGCAGGTCGCCGATCTCGTTGCCGAAGCCCATGACGTCAAACATCACCGTCGCGCCGTCGTAAGACGCGTAGTCGGCGATCTCCATGGTGCGCACGGACTCGATGCTCTGGCAGGTGCCTGCCAACGCGAAGGGCAGCAGGTCCGTCGCGAAGCCCGGATCGACCCCGGTCATAAACAACGTCGAATTGCCTTCTTGCGCAGCGTCTTCGATGCGTTGGATGTACTTGTCGGGAATAACCTGCCACGGGTACTGCAACACCCCGAGACCCGACCCCACGACGTCGATACCCGCAGAGAGGATCTTGCGAACGTCGGCCATCGCCTCAGGTAGCCGGGTGTCGCCCATCGCGCAGTACACGATGCAGTCGGGTTTGGCCGCGATGATCGCGTCGAGGTCACTGGTCGCGGCAACACCGGTCGTCACGTCGAGCCCGGCCAGGTCGCCGGCGTCGCGGCCGACCTTGGTCTCTGACGACACCCAGACGCCGGTCAGGTCGAAGCGGGCGTCGGTCACCAGTTGCTTCAGTGCGAGGCTGCCGCAATTGCCAGTACCGATGAGCGCCACCCGAATCGCCATGATTTTCCCCTTCAGAAAACTGGAACAGGTTCTACTTGTAGCACGCGCGCACGGTAGCGTGTCCCGTCATGGGACGCGTGGACGGAAAAGTTGCACTCATCAGCGGCGGAGCGCAGGGCATGGGTGCCGAGGATGCGCGGGCACTCGTCGCGGAGGGCGCCAAGGTGGTCATCGGCGACATCCTCGATGACAAGGGCAAGGCACTCGCCGACGAGATCGGCGAATCCGCACGCTACGTCCACCTCGATGTGACACAAGCCGACGACTGGGACGCCGCGGTCGCCACTGCCATGAACGAGTTCGGCAAGCTCAACGTGCTGGTCAACAACGCCGGAACGGTGGCGCTTGGCGAGATCGGCAAGTTCGACATGACCAAGTGGCAGAAGGTCATCGACGTCAATCTCACCGGAACGTTCCTCGGCATGCAGGCGTCGGTTGAAGCGATGAAGACCGATGGCGGCGGCTCGATCATCAACATTTCCTC
>JAVRPX010000252.1:0-2635 GCA_032161985.1 Mycobacterium sp. | reverse complement strand
CCCGAGTTCCTTGACCAGCTGCGTGCCGCGGGCGCCGAGGTGGTGCCGATCCGCGTGTACCGCTGGCATCCCGCGCCTCATGGCGGTGACTTCGATCAGCTGGTGGCTGGTATCGCCGACGAGAAGTTCGACGCCGTCAGCTTTACCTCGGCGCCCGCCGTCGCATCGGTGTTGCTGCGTGCCAAGGAGATGGACATCGAGGACAGGGTGCTTGCCGCATTCCGGACAGGAGTGCACGCGATGTGCGTCGGCCCCGTGACGGCTCGCCCGCTGGTCCGGCTGGGCGTGCCGACATCGGCGCCGGAGCGAATGCGGTTGGGCGCGTTGGCCCGTCACATCACCGACGAGCTGCCGCTGCTGCAATCGCGCACACTGCCGGTTGCCGGGCATCTGCTGGAGATCCGTGGCACCTGCGTCATGGTCGACGGCGTGGTCAAGGCCATCTCGCCGGCCGGGATGGCGACCATCCGCGCGCTGGCGCACCGTCCCGGCGCGGTGGTATCACGTACCGACTTGCTTGGAGCGCTGCCCGGCAGCGGCACCGACACGCACGCGGTGGAGACGGCGGTGCTGCGCCTTCGAACGGCATTGGGCGACAAGAACATTGTGTCGACGGTGGTAAAGCGAGGCTACCGGCTGGCGGTCGACGACGAGTTGGCGCACGCACTATGAGTTTGGTGTTGGTGGCGCATGGCACCCGCAAGCAGCGGGGTGTGGCGATGGTCGGCGACCTGGCGCAGCGGGTGTCTGCCACGCTCGGCGAAACGGTGCACGTGTCGTTCGTCGATGTGCTGGGTCCGACACCGTCCCTAGTCCTCGCCGGGACGCCCGGGCCGACGATTATGGTGCCGGCGTTCCTCTCCCGCGGCTATCACGTCACCACCGACATACCCGCCCACGTCGGGGCAAGCGGACATCCCGACGTCACCGTGACTGAAGCGCTCGGACCGGGGCCGCAGTTGGTGCGGGTATTGGCGGATCGGCTGGCTGAATCCGGCTGGCGTCGCGACGATTCGGTAATTCTGGCCGCCGCGGGTACCTCTGATCCGGCGGCACAACGCGACCTGCACATGATGGCGACGGGGCTGTCAGCGATCACCGGTTCGCGGGTCGAGTTGGCATTCGCGGCCACTGGGACGCCGCGCGTGGCCGATGCGGTGGCCGGGCTGCGCAGGCACCGGCGGGGTCGCGTCGTGGTCGCGTCGTACCTGTTGTCGGAGGGCCTGTTTCAGGACCGGTTGCGGGCCAGCGGCGCCGATGTCGTGACCGAACCGCTCGGCATGCATCCCGGGTTGGTGCGGCTGATCGCGAGCCGGTTCCGCCGCGCCCGCGTTCCCATGGCCGTTTAACAGCGCCAGCAGAATAGTTACTCGCCGACCTCCCAACATGGGCAGAGCCGCCACCAATGGTCGCGGCGGGTTGGCAAGTTTCAGTTTGTCGCGAGCGACGTGCGGGTACGCCCCGATCATGATGAAGCACGCCGCCGCTGCCATTGCTTTGCTCGCTGGACCCGTCACCCTTATTGGTGGCTGTTCAAACCAGTCCTCGAACAATCCGTCGACGTCGAGCACATCTGGGTCGACGTCCAGCGCTCAAACGCTGACCACACAGCTGAATACCACCGACGGCAGACATGTCGCGGATGCGACAGTCGACTTCAGCAACGGGTATGCCACTGTGACCATCGAGACCGTCGCCGCGGGCATCCTCTCGCCTGGCTTCCACGGCCTACATATTCACGCGGTCGGCAAGTGCGAGGCTGACTTCGCTTCGGCAGGTGAGCACTTCCAAGCGCCGGGGCACACCGGCCAGCCTGCCAGTGGGGATCTGCCGCCTCTGCTCGTGCGCTCGGACGGCTCAGGCAAACTCGTCGCCACCAGCGACGGCTTTACCGCGGACCAGCTCAAAGGTGCCCAAGGCTCGTCGATCGTGCTGCACCAAGGCGCCGACATCGGCGCCCCAGTCGCCGCGGAGTCCGACCAGCGCGTCGCCTGCGGCGTGCTCAGCCCCGCCACTGCGACAAGCACGTCGGTCTCGACATCCATCTCGACGTCGACCGTCACCACCACCGCCGCCACCCCAGTTCCGCCCGCCACCGTCACCGAGACGACCTCACCGACGGCATCCACCTCCACTTCCAGCGCCAGCCCCAGCACGAGTACCAGCACCGTCACAGTGATCCAGCCGACCCTCCCGCCGATCACCGTGCCCCCGGTGCCCGGCGCCAACGGCGGCTAAGTCACGACACCCATTGGGTTCGCCGTTGCAGCACGCCGCCGACGCAACCTCCCGCGAGCAGACGAGTTACCCGCCGACTTCGACTTGGCCGTCGGCGGTGACGCGCGTCGCGTACACCGGCACCGAGACTTCGGGGTCGTCGAGGCAGGTGCCGTCGTCAAGCGCGAACGCCTGCTTCTTGATCGGCGTCTGCACGGTGGCGCGCCCGGCGCGATCGCCCACAAGGCCGCGCGACATTACGGCAGCACCCGAGAACGGGTCGATGTTGCCGACGGCGTGCAACGAGCCGTCCTCCAGGCGGAACAACGCCACTTGAGCACCGTCGGGCATCAGTACACCGACCCCGCGGCATGGGATCAGGTAGTCGTAGCGGCACGCGGTCGTCCAGACCGTAGTG
>JAVRPX010000251.1:0-3289 GCA_032161985.1 Mycobacterium sp. | reverse complement strand
CGTGTTGAAGAAGTTCAACCCGAGGAAAGCGAACGGACTGGCAAGGCTGAGGTAGTTCGGGAAATACGGCATCGTCACACCCTGGTACGCCTGGAATCGGGTGTCGCGCCACCACTTTCCAAGGTTGCGACCCTCGCGCCCGATCACCTCGATGGCGGGGAAGTTCGCCTCCCACAGGTCGAACCCCGTCGCCAGTATCAAGGTGTCGATGAGGGTCTTTGACCCATCGGCGTTGACGATGCCGTCGGCCTCGACACGCGCGATACCGTCGCTCTGCAGATGGACGTGCGGCTTGGTGAATGCGCGGTAGTAGCCGTTGGAGAATGTCGGCCGCTTGCAGCCGAAGTCGTAGTCCGGAGTCAGTCTGTCGCGCAGCGCCTTGTCCCGGATCGACGCGAAGCGGTGCATCTTCGACAGGTCGGCCGCTGCGACGTTGAGCCGGTGGAACTGCCGGTGGTGAATGATCGCGGTGTTGATCATCACTTCATAGATCGAATCGGTCAGCCAGCGAACTGCGCGCTGTGTCAACGGGATCCGTGCGAAGAGCCGCTTGGCCCGTTTACCGAAGCGCAGGTCGATCTTGGGTACCACCCAGATCGGGGTGCGCTGGTAGACGGTGAGGTCGGCGACCTTCTTGGTCAGTTCCGGGATGAGCTGGACGGCGGTAGCGCCGGTGCCGATGACTGCCACCCTGCGCCCCTCTAGCGGATACTCATCATCCCAGGCGGTGGTGTGGATGACCTTGCCCGCGAAGTCGGCGACGCCGGGGATGTCGGGCACCTTTGGCTGGGACAGAAAGCCCGTGGCGGTGATGAGGTATCGCGCGGAAAGCGTCTCTCCATCGGCAACGGCGATGCGCCAGACGCTGGCTTCCTCGTCCCAGCGGGCGCCCTCGACGACCGTGTTGAACCGCATGTGCCTGCGGACCTCGAACTTGTCGGCGACGTCGTCGGCGTATCGCTTGATTTCCGGGCCCGGCGTGAACAGCCGCGACCAGTTCGGGTTCGGCTCGAAGAAATAGGAGTAGGTGGTGGTCGGGACGTCGACGGCAAGGCCCGGGTAGCGATTCACGTGCCAGGTCCCGCCGAGGTCGTCCTCGCGGTCGAGGATCACGAAATTCTCGTAACCCGACCGCTTGAGCTGGATGGCTGCGCCTATCCCGCCGAAACCGGCCCCCACGATGACCGCGTCGAATTGCTCCGAAGTCATGCCCAGACGGTACCTCAGGTACCGGGAACTTTAACCACCGGCTCAGCCTTTGAGCGATCCCGTCCGCGGCGGGTCAAGGGTGGCGATGCAGGTCACCGCCCTGTCACCCTGCTCCCACGTTTCGGCCGTCGGATACAGCACGTACAGCTGCACCGAGTTGTCGGTGATCGCGTCGGGTGCATACGAGGACAGTTCGGGCTCGCACTTGTTCTGGTATTCCTCGATCGCGGACTGCCCTGGGTAGCCGCCATCCGGCATCGTCAGCACCGAGAAGACCTCACCGGCATGTGATTGGTCGCACCCGACGGTGTCCACAGTCAATACTCTTGTGCTGCTTGGTATCTCCTTGAGGCAGTCGCCGACCTTGACGTCGGTCGCGGTGACCGTGCCCTTGCCGACCGTCAAGTAGATGGCGATGCCTGCGACGAACACCAGCACCCACAATCCCGACAGAACCAGCCCGGCAATCGCCAAACCGCGCCCGCCCTGACCCTGCTTCGCCTTGTTCAGCCCGACGATGCCGCAGACCACGCTGATCAGGACGCCGCCGAGGACACCGAAGATCAGCGAGATGATCGCCCACCAGTTCGTCTGCGCCTGAGGCGGCGCGGGGTAGCCAGGTGGTGGTGCCTGATAAGGCATCGGTGGTGGCGGTGGATAGGGGCCTTGGGCCGGCTGGCCATACGGCCCCTGGGGGCCATACGGTCCCTGCGGCTGTTCGCCGTATGGCGGAGGATAGCTCGGCGGCACTGTCACCCGTTGACAGTAGCGTCAGTCGCGCAGCGATGACCACCGCTCATGCATTGATATCGCAACGCGGACGACGGACCGTTCGCCGTTTGCCCAACCGTCGCCCGTCAGGCCCGCAGCCGCAGCGCCGCATCGACCGCCAGCGCGGGCACGTCGATAGTCTTGGAGCCCAGGTCGTGGCGGCCGCCGGTGATCTCGACGATTTCGGTGGGGGCGGGAATCAGCGCGGCGGCCTGGCGCAGCTCGTCGATGGTGCCGAACGGATCTGCGGTGCCGTGGGTGAAGACCGCAGGCACGGTGATGCGGGGCAGGTGATCGGTGCGCGCCCGTTCGGGCTTGCCCGGCGGATGCAGCGGGTACGAGAAGAGCGTCAGCACATCGACAGTCGCTACTCCGTCGGCGATCACCATCGACGTCATCCGGCCCCCATACGAGTGGCCGCCCGCGATGACCGGACCCTCGGTCAGGGTGTGGGCCAGCTCGATGGCCTCGACGACACCGGCCTGATCGTTGGCGGCCGATCCCGACGGCGGACCCTTGGCGCGGCGCTGCCTGTAGGGCAGGTTGTATCGCACGGCCAGCCAGCCGCGGCGGGCCCACTCGTCGCAGATCTTCGTCAACATGGGCGACTCGCGGCTGCCTCCAGCGCCGTGCGTCAGGACCACCACGCCCGTGGGCTTGCCCTTGGGTTCGTGGGCGATGCCCGCAATCTGGTCGAGGTTCATGGGCCCAGTCTGAACAGTGCCGACACCGGACCGTGACCGTGTCCCAACGGATATGCGGCGCGCAGGCATTCGGTCACCCAGCTCTTCCCGAAGGCGACCGCATCGGGCACGGTGTAGCCGTGGGCCAAGGCGCTGGCGACCGCCGCGGCCAGCGTGTCACCGGCGCCGTGATCGTTGCCGGTGTCGATGCGTGTCGCGTCGAACTCGTAGAAGTCGGTGCCGTCGAAGAGTAGATCGGGGCTGTGGGACGACGAGCGCAGGTGCCCGCCCTTGACCAACGCCCACTTGGGGCCGAGTGCGTGTAGCGCCCGCGCGGCCTCACGTTGTGAAGTGTCGTCGACGACGTCGACATCGACCAGTAGGCGGACCTCGTCGAGGTTGGGTGTCACCAGTGTGGCGAGTGGAAACAGTTGGCCCCTAAGGGAATCCAGCGCGCTGGGATGCAGCAGCGGATCGCCGTGCATCGACGCGCACACCGGATCGACGACCAGAGGCACCTTGTCTGCCAAGCCCTGTCCGCGCCAGGTGTCGGCGATGGTGTCGATGATCGCCGACGACGCCAGCATGCCTGTCTTGGCGGCCTGCACACCGATATCGGAGGCCAC
>JAVRPX010000250.1:0-3242 GCA_032161985.1 Mycobacterium sp. | reverse complement strand
CCAGGTTGGGCCGTTCCTGGAGGCGCAGATCCGCAGCGGCGACGACATCCGGTCGTCGGCCGACGGTCTCGCCCGCTTCACCACCGAAGTGGCCAACGCCGATCCGCAGGTGCGGGCCCTGCTGGCGACCACGCCGGGGGCGGCCGCCGAAGCCAGCAAGACGTTCGAAGGCATTCGCCCGTCGTTCCCGGTGCTCGCGGCCAACTTGGCCAACCTCGGCCGCATCGGCGTCATCTATCACAGGTCGATCGAACAGGCGCTGGTCATCTTTCCGGCCCTGCAGGCGGCTCTCCTCACGATCGGCGGCCAGCTGCCCATAGACGAAGGCGGCAAGCAGGACTTCAAGATCTCTATCAATGACCCGCCCCCGTGCAACACCGGGTTTCTGCCGCCTACGGAGATCCGAACACCTGGCGACACGACGTTGCGCGACCTGCCGACGGACCTGTATTGCAAAGTCGCGCAGAACGATCCGACCGTGGTGCGCGGCGCGAGGAATTACCCGTGCCAGGAGTTCCCCGGTAAGCGCGCGCCGACGATTCAGCTCTGCCGGGATCCAAAGGGCTACGTGCCGATCGGGAACAGTCCGTGGCGCGGGCCGCCGGTGCCGGTGGGCACGCCGATGGACCAACGGGAAGACGACACGTCCGAATCCGCCACCCGAAACATTTTGCCGCCCAACAAGTTCCCATACATCCCACCGCAGGCCGATCCGGACCCGGGATACCCCGTCGCGCCGGGTATGGTGCCGCCTGGGGTGCAGATCGGCCCGGGGCCGGCACCGCATCAACCGTGGCCATATATTCCGCCTCCGAACGACAACGGGCCGCCGCCTCCGGCGACGGCGTGGATACCGCCAGCGCCGTATCCGGACGCGTGGCCACCGCCGGCGATTCCGCCGCCGGTGCCTGCGCAACCGCCGCCGCTGTTTGCGGGGCCCTATGACTTCGCGGCTCCGGCACCGCCGGCTCCGGCACCGCCGCCTCCGGCTCCGGCACCGCCGCCGCCGGCGCCTGCGGAGCTGCCGCCTTCCGCGGCGACCCCGCCGCAGGCCAGCGGGGCCGCCTACGGCACTTACGACCAGCACACCGGTGTGTTCGTCGACCCGGCAGGCGGCGCAGGGGTGTACGCGCCCGGTGCCGCTAATATGCGGCCACAAGAGAATTGGCTTGATCTCATGCTCTATCCGAGGCAGACCTGATGACATCCACCCCGACACGTCCGCCGCAGGACGTGCGCCGCCGCGCATCCAGGGCCGCCGGTCCGGCCAACGGCAAGGCCGCCGAGGCCACCGTCGTGCGTGTTGAGAAGCCGTTTTCGGCCAGCGCAACACCTGCTCGCAGGTCCCGTAAAGCTGGGCCACCGGCGCGTCGGCCGGCGCACCGTCGGCTGGTCGCGACCGTCGCGCTGGCGTTCGGGTTTGTCGCGACGGGTGTGCTCGGCGCTGCGGTGGCAGTGATGATCGTTCAGAAAGACAACACCGAAGCGACGCAGGCGCGCAACCAGCGGTTTGTCGACACCGCTACGCAGACCGTGGTGAACATGTTCAGCTTCAAGCAAGACACCATCGACGACAGCGTCAACCGGTTCTACAACGGCACCAGTGGGCCGTTGCGCGACATGCTCAGCCAGAACAACAACGTCGAGAACCTCAAGGCGATTTTCCGCGACACCGGCGGCAGTTCGGAGGCTGTGATCAATGGTGCCGCGCTGGAAGGCATCGATGGCATCAGCAACGACGCATCGGTGCTGGTGTCGGCACGGGTCACGGCTAGCGACCAGAACGGGAACAACAGGCCGTCGCAACCCTATCGGCTGCGGATCGTCGTGCGTGAGGATGACAACGGACGGATGACGGCTTACGACCTCAAGTACCCGAACGGCGGCAATTGATGCGGTGGCTTGTTGGCGCGATTGCTGGCTTGATGGCCGCCGCGTTCGTGGGCCTGGCCGCGGTGGGCGGTGGGCTGTACTGGCAACGAGTGGAAACGCGTGGTGAGCAAGCCGCCCGCGACGAGCTCGGACCGCTTGCGCAGAAGCAGATCCCTGCCGTGTTCAACTACGACTACAAAACCGTCGAGCGCAGTCTCACCGACGCCTACAACATGCTCACGCCCGACTACCGCAGGGAGTTCGAGGACAGGGCGAATTCCGACATCATTCCGCAGGCTCGGCAGCGGGAAGTGGTGAGCCAAGCCAACGTGGTCGGCGTCGGAGTCATGGATGCGCACCGCAATTCGGCAGCGGTGATGGTGTACATCAACCGGACGGTGTCCGATAAGTCGAGCCGCGACAAGCCCATCTATGACGGCGCGCGATTGCGGGTGGAATACAAGCGCATCGACGGCAAGTGGCTGATCAACTACATCACACCGATCTGACCTCTTCCAGCGATCGCATCATTGGTGCACTCAAGGTCATGGGGTTGCCCCAGTATGCCAGGCGGAGATCGACGACGTGGTCGACGTGGGAGTGCTGAGCGCGCAACGGAATTCGGCGTCGGTGATGGTGTACATGAACCGCACACGGCAAGTGGGTGATCAAATACATCACCCCGATTTAGGGGAGTCGCTTTTTGTGGACGCCAGCGCGTCGAGGAATGACCGCGCCCAGCGGTCGACGTCGTGTACGAGAACCTGCCTGCGCAGCGCGCGCATCCGTCGCCGGCCTTCTTCCGGTGTCTGATTCAGCGCCGCCTCGATCGCGTCCTCGACACCCTCGAGGTCATGCGGGTTCGTCAGGTATGCCTGGCGGAGTTCGGCTGCGGCGCCGGTGAATTCGCTGAGCACCAGCGCGCCGCCAAGGTCGCTGCGGCAGGCCACGTATTCCTTGGCCACCAGGTTCATCCCGTCGCGCAGCGGGGTGACCAGCATAACGTCGGCCGCCACGAAGAACGCGATCAATTCGTCGCGGGGGATCGGCCGGTGTAGGTAGTGCACGATCGGATGGCCCACCTCGCCGTATTCGCCGTTGATGTGGCCGACCTGGCGTTCGATGTCCTGCCGCATCTCGATGTAACTCTCGACGCGCTCCCGGCTTGGCGTCGCGAGCTGCACCAAAACAGTGTCGTCGCGCTTGGCCCGGTGCTCGGCCAGCAGCTCCGAAAACGCCCGCAGCCGAACGTCGATGCCCTTGGTGTAGTCGAGCCGGTCGACGCCGAGCAGGACCTTCCGCGGGTTGCCGAGTTCATTGCGGATCTCGCCCGCTCGCTGCCGGACGGCGCGCGTGCGAGCCTGCTGGTC
>JAVRPX010000249.1:0-8503 GCA_032161985.1 Mycobacterium sp. | reverse complement strand
GGCGGAACCGGTCGGCCATCTCGGTGCCTGCGGCGATCAACGTGTCGCCGTACTCGGTCAGCGAGGAGCGCTGAAGCTGTGCGCTCTCTGCGGCCTTGCCCCGAGCCGAGGCAGCGAGGTCGTCGAGCAGGCTTGTGGCGTCCGTCTCCTCGGAGTCGATGAACGGGTACAGGAAGCCGGTGTTCTCGGACTCGGTCATCGGCTCACCTCGCTTGAAAGCCGGGTGATCGCCGCTCCCGCATGCACCAGGACGAGGTCGTTGGGTGCAACGTCACCCAGCATCGTGACGTCCACCCACTCCTCGCCTTTGGCGGTGCGGACCAACGCAGAACTCACAGCATCGGCCGGTTCGAGCAGCACCTCACCAAGCCGCCCCTCGTCGCTGCACGTCACGCATACGTCGTCCGTGCAGTCGTCGGAAGCCGGCGTCAGCAGTCCTGGATGCTCGAAGCAGACGTGGGTGAGTTCCCACAGCAGGTGGTACATCAGCACGAACGTCCCCGTCGCCGGGATCATCGGGTCGTCCGAGTCGATCCACAGGATGTGGTTTGCCGCACCTGCGGGCGGGCGCGGACCGGAACCGATCCACAGGGTCAGGACGCCCCACGCCTGAGCGCGTCGCATGGCGTCGACCACGGCGGGCTCGTCGGCCGACGCGACGGCGATCAGCAGGTCGCCCGGCTGACTCGCGACGCGCGCCTGTGCCACGGGATCTGGTTCGACGAGCGCCACCGACGGCAGCGCCCGCTTGCCCATGATCACCGGATGGACAAACTCGACGGCGACATGATGCGCATGCGGTTCCCACTGCGGCGAGATGACCCAGAGCGTGGCGCCGTCATGGAATCTGCGGGCCATCTCAAGTGCGGCGGCCGCCAGATCAGCGGACAGGTCGGCATCGACGAACGACCCGCCGAGTTTCGCAGTGATGGTCATCTTCGACCTCCCCTCACAATCCTCCTCCTGCTCGCTCGGAACGGGCGGTGTTCACCAGATCTATCGTGGCCTGGGTCGCCGCTGCCAATGCGGCGGTTTGGTCGTCGGTCAGAGGCGCGCACACCCAGTCCCAGTGCGCGGCCACCGTTGCACCGGGTTCCGGCGCGGGCGCGAGGAATACGCCGTCTTTGCTCCAGTTCACCCGCTGGGTTTCGGGGTCGCCAAGCGCCAGCACGCCGTTGTCGAACGTCAACGGGCGAGATGTGATCACCACCTGCTCACCTACCGCCGATTCCACCATTCCCCAGCGGATGCGGCAGTCCTGCATGACCTGCAGCGCGGTCGCCGGGTCACGGTCCAGGAACCGTATCCAGGGATAGACCACGAAGACGTGGAAGCTGTGGTGTGCCAGCACCTCGGTGGTGGTGGGAACCGCATCGAGCAGGCCGGTGACCTGACCCTTGAACGCCGTCCGCAGTCGGGTCAGCAGCACCGCGGGATCCAGCTGGTTCAGTGACGGCCCGCCCACCCAATAGCTGCAGACGATGTCCTCGTCGAGCGGATCGGAGCTTCCGACGGCGTCGGCGATGGCGGTGAGGTAGGGCCAGGCACCGTCGAATTCCTTGGCGTGGGTGGCGAGTTCCGAGGGACCGTCGCCGTCCGCAGGCCCGCAGTAGCCGAGCTCATTCGGCGGGTAGGCGTATTGGGCGAACATCGCGCGGCCCGTTGACAGTGTCTCGTTGGTCATCCGCATGTGCCCACCAGCAGTTGGCCCAATGCGATGCCGCCGTCGTTCGGCGGCACACGTCGATGTGTGATGACATGAAACCCGTTGGTCCGCAATCGTTCCAACGTCAAGTGAAGCAGCAGCGCATTCTGGAACACGCCGCCAGACAGCGCGACGATGGGTGACGTATCCCGCTCCTCACATGCCAGCGTGACAACCAGATCGGCCACTGCGCAGTGGAACCGCGCCCCGATCACGGCAGCGGGCACGCCGGCACGGTAGTCGCGGACCACGGCGTGTATCACCGAAGTTGGGTCGATCAACGCAGGATATGTCGAACGGTCGATGTCGAACCTGTAAGAACTCGTATCACCGTCGACGCCACGGGACAGCCCCTCCAACTCGATGGCCGCCTGCGCTTCGTAGGCCACGACTTGCCGGACGCCGGTGAGTGCGGACACTGCGTCGAACAAGCGGCCCATGCTGGATGTCGGCACGCAGCCCAGGCCTGTCTCGAGCTGTTGGCGCAACACCCGTTGCTCGTCGGCCGGGCAGGCCGCCACCGGCGGCAGGTCCGCCTCCCATTCGATTCCTGCCGCCCACAGGTGGGCCAGCGCCATCCGGTAGGGGCGCAGAACGCTGACGTCGCCGCCCGCCAGTGGCACGTAGGAGAGTTGTGCGAGTCGTTGGTAGCCCTTGTAATTGGCGAGCAGCACCTCGCCGCCCCACACGGCCGCGTCCGATCCGTAGCCTGTCCCGTCGAACGCGAATCCGAGCACCTGCTGTGATCCGTCCATGCCGTGCTCGGCCATCACCGCCGCGATGTGCGCGTGGTGATGCTGCACGGTCCGAACCGGCCGCCCCGCCGCGTTGCGGTGTGCCCATGCGGTCGATCGGTACAGCGGATGGGCGTCGGCCACAAACACTTCGGGTTCGACGGCGGTCAGCTCCCGCAGGTGACGCTGTGCTGCGTCGAATGCGGACAGCGTGGCGAGGTCGTCCATGTCGCCGATGTGCTGGCTCAGCCAGGCATATTTCCCATCCGCGACTGCCAACGTGTTCTTCAGATCGGCGCCGACCGCCATCGTCGGAGGCACTGAGACGGGCAACGCGATCGGCAGCGGCGCATAACCGCGGGAGCGCCGGATCGGTAACTCCATGCCGTCAACGACGCGCAGGACGGAGTCGTCGCAGGGCACCAGGATGTCCCGATCGTGCATCAGCCATCCGTCGGCGAGGTGCGAAAGCCGTTCGAGCGCATCGTCGTCGGTGAAGCAGATCGGCTCGCCGGCGAGATTGCCTGATGTCATCACCAGCACGGGCGACCCCGCGTCGTCCCCCGGCAATCCGAATATCAATGTGTGCAGCGGCGTGTAGGCCAGCATCACACCGAGGTCGGGGTTGCGCGGCGCCACCGCGTCGGCGATCCGCGTATCGCGCCGGCGGGGGACCAGCACGATCGGCCGCTGTGGACTACCGAGTAGGCGAGCAGACGGGTCATCGACGTCGGCGATGGCGCATGCGGCCGGAAGGTCGGGCACCATCACCGCGAATGGCTTGTCCCCGCGCCGCTTTCGCCGTCGCAGCTCGGCGACCGCCCGCTCGTCATTGGCGTCGCAGGCCAGGTGGTATCCGCCGATGCCCTTGATCGCGAGGATGCCACCGTCGCGCAGCAGCTGTCGTGCCTGCAGCAGTGCATCATCGCCGTGGGTCATGCCGCCGTCGCCGCCGCGGTAGCGCAGTGCCGGTCCGCAGTTCGGGCAGCACACGGGTTGGGCATGGAACCGCCGATCGGCGGGGTCGGCGTATTCGCGGGCGCACTCGGCGCACATAGCGAAGGACGCCATGGTGGTCGATGCGCGGTCATACGGGACCCCAGTGATGATGGTGAAGCGCGGGCCGCAGTTGGTGCAGTTGACGAACGCATGGCGGTAGCGCCTGTTGGACGGGTCGCGTTGTTCGGTAGCACAGTCGGCACACATCGCGACGTCGGGGGAGGCCAGCGTGCGGCCGCCGTCGGACCGCGACGTGTCGGCGATAGTGAAACCGGTGCCGCCGACGGTCGGGATATCTTGGGTTTCAATCGATTCGACGACAGCCAGCGGCGGCGGTCGGTCGCGCAACTGCGCCAGGAAGTTGTCGATTTCTGCGGGATCGCCCTCCACCTCGATGATGGCGCCGGAGGTGTCGTTGCGCACGGACCCGGACAACCCGAGGGCGGCCGCCGCGGTGTAGACGAAGGGTCGGAAGCCCACGCCTTGGACCACCCCGTGCACGCAGACACGTAACCGGCGCCTGGCGATCATGGCGACAGCTCGATGTCTCGGCCTCTGCCCATCAGTTCAAGGCCTTCCATCGCCGCGTCAGCGCCCGCCTTGTCGGTCTTTTCGACCACGAAGCCCATGTGGATGATGACCCAGTCGCCGGGCGCGAAGGTTTCCTCGGGCAGCATCCCGATGTTGACCTTGCGGTGTTCCCCCGCAACATCGACGAGGGCAAGCTGGTCGCCGTAGCCCTCCAGCATGTGGATGACCTGTCCCGGGATCCCCAGACACATGGTTCAGCCTTCCCTCACCGATGTTCGTGCCAGTAGATCGCTCAGCACGTCCTCGACCGCGCGCACCGCATCGGGTACGGCGTCGGCAACCGGGTCGGACAACCCGATGCCTTCGTCGACATTCGCGACCTCACAACCGATCACGATCGTGTACGGCGGTGTGCCGCCCAACGCGTTGAGGCTCGCGAACACCGCGCCCGGGTCCATGGCGTGGGCGTCCAGACCTGCGGTGGCAGCGAGGCCTTCGTGGTCGGCCTCGAAGACATGCACTGTCCCGGGTGCACCATTGTTGGGGACCGCGTCGACGAGCACCAAGGCGTCGCATCCGTCGAGCAGGTCATAAGCCAGATGCATTCCCCTGATGCCGTAGTCGACCAGTTCGACATGCGGGCTGGCGAGCTCTTGCGGGACGTGGCGCATCACCTCGGGGCCGAAACCGTCGTCCCCAAAGAAGATGTTGCCGATCCCGGCTACCAGGATTCGGGACGTGATCACACCTCGCAGACTGTTACATGCGCCGGATCTTTAGGTAGCGCATGGCATCCGGGATGGACATGACTCCAACCATCGCGCCGCCGACTACCACGGCTGCCACCACCCCTAATGCAACCCAACCAACTACTTCCATTTCGAACTCCCTTCGATAAGTGGTTCCAACTCGTCTGGTGCGAAATACAGGTACCGGCCATACCAGTCGTGCAGGTCGGCGGCGGGATCATCCTCGATCACGACGCCGACGTGATGGTCGCCGTCGACGTCCTCGTGCACCGAGGTCACCCGCGCGACCTTGTCGGCGAAGAAGAGGTCCTGGGCGTCGGCTCTGCGCGACGGCCGCAGCCGGACACGGCTGCCCCGTGTAACCCGAACACCGTTGACCAGAATCGCGTCGACGTCGGGGCGTACGGCGTTGTCGGCCAGTGGGTCCCACCAGTCGACCCCCTCTGGGATCTCGGGTATCAGATCCGGACCCGGATCGGTCAATGCGTGTGGGTCACGGAGGACGCCATGCAGGTTCAGCATCGCCTCAGGCGACATCGAATCGCACCGATCGATGATCTCGGCCGCCAGCGGGTCGGTGGCGCGAGCCTGTGCCTTCTCCTCGTCGGTCATTGTCATCACCCGCAGGGTGAGGATCTCGTCGATTTCGGTGGAGTCGTACAACGCACCCTCGCTCTGCTCGGCGACCTCGGGATGGTCGTAGAGGATGATCGGCGACACCAGTGCCACGGCGCGATCGCCGCGCGGTCCCGCCAGCACCGGGAAACATCGGTGCCGCTCGCAGCGGGCCACCGCCTCGACCGCCGACTCGGGTGGTTCCAGCAGGGATACGAACGCACCATCGGCGACACTGGCGATCAGGTGGGTGCCGATGAGCGACACCGCGATCGCGTCGTCCTTGTCGACAGCCGGTGCACCTGTGTTGCGCACCGCGAGGCTGATCCGTAACAGTCCGTCGTCGGGATCGGCGGCGACCGTCAGTTCGCCGTTCAGTTCGCGCCGTGTGCGTACCAACCGCCCGCCTTCGACGGTTTCGATGTCCCTGCTCGGGGCCACCGAGATCGGAAGTGTCTGGGGAGAAGACAGTTGCGCCTCGCTGAACGGCCCGAACGGCAACTCACATTCGACCGCCTCGTCCCAGGTGAGCCACGATCGGGCGCCTGCGACGAGCTCGTCGACCGGTTCGAAGCCGCCGTCGCCGAGGTCACGCTCGACGGTGCGGCGCTGCAAATGAAGGAACCGCACCACGACCGTCATCGCGGCGTCCGGGCCTGGATCGAGAAGCAGTTGAGCCGATATGGAGTCGTCCTCGCCGATGCCGAGTTCGGCCGCCCGCTGCGGGCCGAGAACGCCGAACTGCCAGCGGGACTGGTTCTTCGACGAGCTCGCGCGGTAAGGGTAGAGCAGGTATCCCTCGTAGAGCACCGCATCGGCGACGGCGCGGACGTGATCCCAGCCGGTGCTCATCGAACCTCCTCCGCGGTGTGCGCGGCCAACAGCGATGTGACGGCGTCGTCGTAACCGAGGAGGCCGCGTGCCGATTTGAACTCCGCCAGCGCGTCCAGGGTGTCGCGGTTCAATCGCACCCAGCTGGTGTTCGGGTAGTGCAGCTGGATGAGGTCGCGCCACACCGAAACCGGAAGGTCGTAATGGTCTTCGCGGTCCCACGGCACCTGTTGCACTGAGAAGTTGTTGGAGCCCTTGGCGAAAACCGTTCCGCTGAATAGGAATTGCAGCGGGATCTTGCCGTCGCGGAGAGCATGAAAGTACTTGGACGCGGTTACCTCGAAGTCATAGGTGCACTCGAGCGGCAAGTCGACTTGTGTCGCTCCGGTGAACCCCTGCACCATTGCGCTGCTGTGCAGCCAGAGGAAGTTGTGTTGGGTGGTGCTCCAACGTTCGCGGGGGCCGAACAGATCGAGCAGTCCGACTGCCTCCTCGTCGGTATACCCGCGACGCAGCGGCTCGATGCGTACCTGGCATCGCAGCGCAATGGCGTGCACCGGCTCGTCGCCGTCGGCGGCGATGCCGACGCGCGCCGTCAGTGCGGGTGTCACCGAATAGGGCTCGGGTGACACCTCGAGCACCGCGAACGTCACCTCGGTCACGGCGCCGCCACCTTGCCGCGCGAGGCGACGTGATCAAAGAACTCGTCGATGAACTCACGCACATGCTGGCCGCCGTCGAAGCCGTGCCACAGCATTCGTAGCCGTCCGACGAACTCATAGCAGGCGTCGATCGGTACCAGATAGCACTCCGGTGGCTGGGTTTCATCGTCGGGCACCCGCACGATCAGCGCCTCGGTGTCGTCGGCGAGCAGGTCCACCCGCGGGTCGGCGGCCCGAATGCCGTCCCACGCGGACAAATCCAGCTCTGATTCCGTCGCGCCCGCCGGACCCGGATAGAACGCCACCGTGCGATCGAGGGCCGAGTTCCGGAAGAAGAATGCCAGCCCGACCGGTATCTGCAGCAGTTGCCATTCGCGGCGGCCGAGCCCGAACTCCGGAAACGACAGGTAGCGATCGGGTACGGAGCGGTAGCGCAGCGCGGCCTCGGTGTCGGTGAACAGTAGGTAGCAACCGCGGCAGACGCACATCAGTTGGCGCCCTTCGACGTTCACCACGTGGCTGTGCTCGTCGCCGATCTGCTCGGAGCACATCTCGCAACGCTCGCCTGCGGGCTGGGGAGCGCTTCGGTTGGCCCGGATCCGGGCCAGTACGTCGTATGCGCCGGTCATGCCATGCCGGCTTGGGTCTGTGCTGCGGCCACCGCGATGGATAGAACACCGTCGCGGACAAGCAGGGGGATCGGATCGAGATGCACGGTCGCATCGGTATTCTCGTCGACACCGGCGCCGGCATGCACGACATCGAAATGGGCGCGGCAGCGCGGACAGCGCAACACTGCCTCTCCCGTTGCAGCCCCCAACGGTCGATGCAACGCTGCACCGGCCAGCGAGCCTTCGCACTTGCCGCACCGATCGCCATAGGCGAACAACTCGTCGCCAACCCGACAGGCCAGGACGGTGGTACCGGCCACCCGGAACCCGCCGACTTCTCCCGGCGCTAGGTCGGCGAGGTCGGGCACGGCATGCCAGGTGGCCGGGCCGTGACCGTTCTGGTGCACGCGGCTCAGCAGCGACTCCGCCGGTATCACGGAAGAACTTCCAGGCGCCTCGGCGGCGACTACTTCGATCGACGCGATCTCCGGAGCGGCTGCGCGCACGGCATCCTCGACGGTCAGTTCCAGGGTGACCGCAGAGGACGGACAACTCTTGCAGCTGCCTGCGAATTGCAGGCGGACGACATCGTCGACCACTTCGAGCAGGGTGACGTCGCCGCCGTGCGAGCCCAGATACGGCCGGACGCCGTCGAGGGCGTCCTCGATGCGTCGCTCCACGCCGTGCGGATGCAGCCCGTGCACCAGCAGGAGGCTGGCCACCAAGTCATCGCCTGCGAACTTCTCCACGAGGCTCGGGTCGGCGGCCACTGCAATCTGCAGTATCCGCTCGAGCCCCGCCCCGTAGAGGTCGGTGACCTCACCGACTAGTTGTTCGGCGCGCTCGCGCGCAGTGACTCCTCCTGCCGCGCTGGCGTCGAGCAATATCTGTATTCGATCGCCCGCCGTGCGCCACTGCGCGTCCTGCTCGAAGTCGTCTGGGCGATCTGCCATAGGTTATTCCCCTGTGACGGATTGAGTCGGGGAGTGCAGCTTCTCCAGCGTCTTCCCGTTGCCGAGGTACATGTGCACCCCGCACGGCAGGCACGGGTCGAAGCTGCGCACCG
>JAVRPX010000248.1:0-2509 GCA_032161985.1 Mycobacterium sp. | reverse complement strand
CACCCGGCATGGTGCCGTCGTGCGCAGAGGGCGGCGTGCTCGGCATCCTGTGCGCGTCCATCGCGTCTGTGATGGGCACCGAGGCCATCAAGCTGATCACCGGCATCGGGGAGCCGCTGCTTGGCAGGCTGATGGTCTATGACGCGCTCGACATGACCTACCGCACCATCAAGATCCGCAAGGATCCCTCCACGCCGAAGATCACCGAGTTGATCGACTACGAGGAATTCTGCGGCGTGGTGTCCGATGCCGCCGCCGAAGCCGCGGCCGACTCCACGATCACGCCCCGGGAGCTTCGCGAACTGCTGGACTCCGGCAAGCCGTTGGCGCTGATCGACGTGCGCGAGCCGGTCGAGTGGGACATCAACCGCATCAGCGGCGCCGAGCTGATCCCGAAATCCGCGTTCGAATCGGGCGAGGCGTTGGCGAAATTGCAGGTTGACCGCACACCGGTGTTCTACTGCAAGACGGGTGTGCGCTCGGCCGAGGTGCTGGCCATCGTGAAGAACGCCGGTTTCTCCGACGCGATGCACGTGCAAGGCGGGATCGTCGCGTGGGGCAAGCAACTCGAACCCGACATGGTGATGTACTAACCCCGAGTTAGCCGGAGCTCCGCTTAGGCTGAGGTGGTGACTGTCGAACAGCCGCCGGATCATGTGCTGGCAGCGTTCGGATTGACCGGTGTGCGCCCGGTGCCGCTCGGCTCGAGCTGGGAGGGCGGCTGGCGCTGCGGCGAGGTCGTGCTGTCGATGGTGGCCGACCATCCCCGCGCCGCGTGGTCGGCCAAGGTTCGCGAGACGTTGTTCGTCGACGGTGTGCGGCTGGCCCGGCCCGTCCGCTCGACCGACGGCCGCTATGTGGTGGCGGGCTGGCGGGCCGACACGTACGTGGCAGGCACGCCCGAGCCCCGCCATGACGAGGTGGTCTCTTCGGCGGTGCGGCTACACGAGGCGACCGCCAAGCTGGAGCGGCCCCGCTTCCTGACCCAGCCACCCGTCGCCCCGTGGGCAGATGTCGACGTGTTCATCGCCGCCGACCGCGCCGCGTGGGAGGAGCGGCCGCTGCACTCCCTGCCGCAGGGGGCGAGGGTGGCACCCGGCTCGGCGGACGGGCAGCGCTCGGTCGAGCTCATCAACCAGCTGGCCGTGCTTCGCCGACCGACCAAGAGCCCCAACCAGCTGGTGCACGGCGATCTTTACGGCACAGTGCTATTCGCTGGCACCGCGGCGCCGGGCATCACCGACATCACCCCGTATTGGCGGCCGGCGTCGTGGGCGGCAGGGGTAGTCGTCGTCGACGCGTTGTCATGGGGCGAGGCCGACGACGGGTTGATCGAGCGCTGGAGCCCACTGCCGGAATGGCCGCAGATGTTGTTGCGTGCCTTGATGTTCCGCCTCGCGGTCCATGCACTGCATCCACGGTCGACGGCGGCGGCGTTCCCTGGCCTTGCCCGCACCGCAGCGCTGGTGCGGCTGGTGCTGTAAAGCGCTCGCGCTCAGAACTCGTGTCGCACCTCGGACAGCTTGACCCGGCCGTCGCTCGCAAGCACCCCTTCGGTCCGCAACAGCTCCAACTGTCGAGTAGTCAGGTGGGGCGCGGGCCGGCCGGAGGCCCTGATGACGCGATGCCACGGCAGATCTGACGAATCCGTGCGCATGATCCAGCCGACGATACGAGGGCTGGAAAGCCCTGCCGCGTCGGCGATGTCGCCGTACGTCGAAACCCGTCCGGTCGGGATCGACGAGACGAGTGCGCGCACGGTTTCGACCTGCTCGTCGGTGACCGCGGCCATCTCAGCCTCGTTCCAGCTGCTTGCGGATCACCGCCGCGGTTTCGGACGGTCGCGCCTGCGGAACCATGTGGTCGCATTCGAACTCCAGGAGTGTGAAATCGGGGCGTTCGCGCAGCCCGGCTAGCAAGTCGTCGGTGATATACGGCGGATCCGTTTTCGTGGCGCGCACCAGCGTGACCGGTATCGCATTCCGCGGCAACAGAATTGGTCGCGCCAACTCGCTCCAATACGACAGCATCGCCGGAATGCTGATTCGCCAGCCCACCCGCCCGCCTGGCTGGCCGATCAGGTGCTCGTCGAGCTCGCGGTCCAATTCCTCCGGGTCCACCTCCGCCCATGAGCCGTTCACCTTTTCCGACCGGGCCTCGGCGCGGTCGGTGTAGTCCGGCGAAGCGAACATATCGTCGGCGATGTCGCGCATCCATCCGCCGTCAAGCCCGACGGCGGGATCGAGCAGCACCAGCGCCGTGACCAGATCCGGGCGCGCAGCAGCCAGATTGAGCGCCACAGCGCCGCCGAACGAATGCCCGACAACCACAACCGGGCCGTCCGCATCGGCGTCGAGCAGGCCGGCAAGCGCGCCGGCGTTAGCGTCGATACTCCATGGCGCCGCCCACGTCGACCGTCCGTGCCCGATCAGGTCCGGTGCCACGATCGCGAATTCGGGCAGATGCCGCGTCGCGAGCGTCTGCCAGCGCCTGCCATGCCCGGTCAGGC
>JAVRPX010000247.1:0-4139 GCA_032161985.1 Mycobacterium sp. | reverse complement strand
ACGGCCATCTTCGTGCCGGAGTCCAAGTCGGCCACGATGCGCGACATCGACCCGATCGGGCAGGCACTCGGGATGGCCTTCCTGTTCGGCGTGGTGTTCGTGCTCATCGAAGGCCCTGGCATGGGTTGGGGGAACACACTCATCGTCGCCGCCGCCGTCATAGCTGTGCTGGCGTTTGCGGCGTTCCTGCGATACGAGGCCCGCCGTCACGACCCGTTCATCGACCTCCGGTTCTTCAGAAGCATACCGTTCGCGTCGGCGACGATGATCGCGGTGTGTGCGTTCGCCGCCTGGGGCGCGTTCCTGTTCATGATGTCGCTGTACCTACAGGAAGAGCGCGGCTTCTCGGCGATGCACACCGGCCTGATCTACCTGCCCGTTGCCGTTGGTGCGCTGATCTTTTCGCCGCTGTCAGGCCGGCTCGTCGGGCGCTTCGGCAGCCGCCCCTCGCTGCTTGTCGCAGGCATCCTGATCACTGCGGCGACGTTGATGCTGGCCCGGCTGACGGCGACCACGCCGGTGTGGATGTTGCTGATTGTCTTTGCCGTTTTCGGCGTCGGGTTCTCGATGGTGAACGCACCGATCACCAACGCGGCGGTCAGCGGCATGCCGACCGACCGGGCAGGCGCCGCCTCGGCGGTGGCCTCAACCAGCCGGCAGGTGGGCGTGAGTCTCGGTGTGGCGCTGTGCGGTTCGGTCGCGGGCTCCGCGCTGGCTGTGGCCGGGACCGACTTCGCCGCCGCCGCTCGGCCGTTGTGGTTCGCCTGCGCGGGACTCGGAGTCGTGATCTTCGCGCTGGGTCTCTACTCGACGTCACCACGCGCGCTGCGGTCGGCCGAGCGGCTCGCGCCGTTGGTCGCCGGGCCTCAGGCTCGACTCGAGGCAGCCGATGTCGCGTAAGCCGTTGGCCGACGAGGTTTGGCGTGCGATGGCAGCCGCGGTGATCGACAACCGCGATGCTTGGAGACGGGCGGTGATCGAGGAGACCGGATTGCCGTTCAGCAGGATTCGGATTCTGCGACGGCTGGCCCGTCGGCCGATGACGGTGAAGCAGGTCGCCGAGGCCGCCACCATCGATTCCCCCGCGGCAACGGTGGCTGTCAACGATTTGCAAGACCGCGGACTCGTGGTGCGTGAGATCGACCCGACCAATCGACGGTGCAAGGTGGTGTCGCTGACCGACGCCGGCCGCGAGATGGTCCAGGTGATCGACGGTATTGATGATCCGGCACCCGATGCGCTGGCCTCGCTCGACGACGCGCAGCTCAAAGCGCTGAAGGCGATCATCGACACGCTCGCGAAATAGCATTCCCGGTCGTTAATCGCGCGCTTTAGCAGCCGTGGCTTCTCTCTCGGCGGGACAATGCTCCCGTGGCAATGTCGTGCGGTGCGTGCGACGCCGAACTGCGAGACGGTGCGCGATTCTGCGACGCCTGCGGTTCACCAGTTGCCACCACGGAGAGTCACGCCGAGTACAAGCAAGTGACGGTGTTGTTCGCTGATGTCGTCCATTCGATGGACATCGCGGCCGCGCTGGGGGCCGAACGGCTACGCGAGATCATGACCGAGTTGTTCAACCGATGTTCCAAGACAGTCCAGCGATACGGCGGCACGGTCGACAAGTTCACCGGTGACGGGATCATGGCGGTTTTCGGTGCCCCGATCGCCCTCGAGGATCACGCCCAACGCGCCTGCCGCGCGGCACTGGATGTTCAGAAAGACGTACAAGGTCTGGCCACCGCAGTCGAAGGCCGCGACCACGTCGAACTGCAGCTGCGTGTCGGGCTGAACTCCGGCGAGGTCATCACCGGTGAGATCGGCTCGGGTCCGTTGGCTTATACCGCCATCGGCGAGCAGGTCGGCATGGCGCAACGCATGGAGTCGGTGGCGCCACCCGGCGGGGTGATGGTCAGTGAGTCGACGGCGCGGCTGGTCGAGAACGCCGCCACCTTGGGCGAGGTGGAATTGGTTCGGATCAAGGGCTCCGATGATCCCGTGCCCGCACGCCGTCTACTGGCGATCTCCACAGGCCGCGGAACGAGCCGCGTGGAGACAAGCCTCGTTGGCAGGCAGTGGGAGATGAGCGCCCTCAGCGGACTTCTCGACCGGGCAGGCAACGGCAATGGGTGTGTCGTCGGTGTGGCCGGCCCGCCGGGGATCGGCAAGAGCCGCATCGTCCGCGAAATCGAGTCGTGTGCAACGGATGCGGGTTTCGAGATGTTCACAACCCATTGTGAATCTCATACCACCGACGTCCCATTCCATGCCGCTGCCGGTCTGGTGCGTGCCATCACCGGTTCGAATGGTTTGGACGGAGCGGTGGCTCGAACGCAAGTCCGGGAGCGGTTTTCGGAAGCGGACGAGGAGGATCTGTTGATCCTGGAGGATCTCCTTGGCATCGGTGATCCCGCAGAGACGTTGCCGCAGATCGACCCCGACGCCCGTCGGCGCCGGCTGGCCGCAATGGTGAATGCGGCGGCGCTTGCCAGGCGCACGCCAACGGTCTACGTCATCGAGGATGCGCACTGGATCGACGGGATCAGCGAATCGATGCTTGCGGACTTCCTTTCCGTCGTGCCCCGCACGCGGGCACTCGTGATGATCACGTATCGTCCGGAATACATTGGTGCGCTTGCTCATGCGCCAAGGTCACAAACCATTGCGCTTGAGCCGCTTGACGACTCGCAGATGTCGCAACTCAGCACTGAACTGCTCGGCAGCGACAGATCGGTGACTGGGCTCGCCGACCTTGTCGCCGAGCGCGCCGCGGGCAACCCCTTCTTCGCCGAAGAGATCGTCAGGGACTTGACCGAGCGTGACGTGTTGATCGGCGGTCGCGGATGCTACCTGTGCGTCGAACCGGCGACCGACGTCAGCGTGCCAAGCACGTTGCAGGCCGTCATCGCCGCGCGTATCGATCGCCTCGAACCCGCCGCGAAACGCGCGCTGAACGCCGCTGCGGTGATCGGTTCTCAGTTCAGTCCTGAAACGCTGCGGGCGTTGGAGATCGAACCGGCACTGCACGATCTCGTCCTAGCGGAGCTGATCGATCAAACCGCGTTCGGCCCGCGGCCTCAATACGCGTTCCGGCACGGTCTGATCCGTGCTGTGGCCTACGAGTCGCAACTCAAATCGGATCGCGCGCGCTTGCATCGGAGGCTTGCGGAGACCATCGATCAAGATGACCAGAACGCCGCACTGATCGCCGAGCACCTCGAGGCGGCGGGCGACCCCCGAGCCGCCTACGCCTGGCATATGCGTGCAGGCGCGTGGTCTTCTCTTCGCGACATCACCGCCGCCCGAGCGAGTTGGCTACGGGCACAAGAAGTCGCCGACGCGCTGCCGCTTGACGATCCGGACCGTCTCGCCATGCGGATCGCGCCACGAACGAGTCTGTGTGCGACTGCGTACCGGTGGGCGGCGAGCTTCGTCGATTCCGGATTTGAGGAGCTCCGCGAACTGTGTGGGGAGGCGGGCGATAAGCGGTCGATGGCCGTGGCGATGTTGGGCCAGATGGGAGAACTCATGGGACAGGGTCGGGTGGCTGAAGCGGCGCAGCTCGCGACCGAGCAGGAAGTCCTGCTGGAGTCGATCGGTGACCCCGACTTGACGCTTGGACTGTCGTGGGGCTCGTTGGCGATCAAGCAGGAAACCGGCCAGATGGCCGACCTTATGCGGTGGTCGCAGCTAGGGATCGACATCGCCGACCGCGATCCGGTCAGGGCCAACTTCATTTCGGGTTCGCCGCTGGCGCTGGCATTGGTGTTTCGTGGCTACTCACGAGCGCTGCTTGGTCTTCCCGGCTGGCGGGAAGATTTCAACGATGCCCTGGCAATGGCCCACGAGCACGATCTGCTCACGTTCGCCAGTGTCGTCACCTACAAGTACGCGCCGGTGATTCAGCAGGGCCTACTACTGCTCGACGACACAGCGTTCGGCGAACTAGAGGAAGCATTTCAGCTTGCCCTTGAGCTCGGTGACCACAACGCGCTGGGACTCACTCAGTACTGCTTGGGCGCGGCACTGTTGGAGACGCGCTCCGCCGTCGAACGCGGGGTGCAGCTGGTGGCGGAGATCCGCGAGATGGGCGACCGGGGCCAGGTCTGCAAGACCGAACTGCCGCACCTCGATCTGCTCGC
>JAVRPX010000246.1:0-2643 GCA_032161985.1 Mycobacterium sp. | reverse complement strand
CGATGGTGTTGCAGCAGAAGATCGCCGAGCGCACCAAGCTGCTGAGCCAGCTCGAGCAGGCCAAGATGCAGGAGCAGGTTTCGGCATCGCTGCGGTCGATGAGTGAGCTTGCGGCGCCAGGCAATACCCCCAGCCTTGACGAGGTGCGGGAGAAGATCGAGCGCCGCTACGCCAACGCGATGGGCTCCGCCGAACTCGCGCAGAATTCGGTGCAGGGCCGGATGATGGAGGTTCAGCAGGCCAGCGTGCAGATGGCCGGGCATTCCCGACTGGAGCAGATTCGCGCATCGATGCATGGTGACCAACTGCCCACGGGTGGTACCGCGGCCGCCGCCCCGGCCACACCGGCTACCAACCAGCAGCCGACACCGGAAAACCCGCTGTCGCAATAACTTTAGCAAGGTAAGGCAGTGAATTCACGCGTGGGTCGACCAGAGGCTTGGCGCTCGTTGGTGCAGCGCGGAGTCGACACCGCCGCAGAGTGGTCGGACGTGGTGGCCGAAAAGCTCAATGCGGCCGCGGATCCGCGCGCCAAGTTGATGCGCAAACGGCGATGGGCACTGCGGCTCGGGCTGTTCTTCACAGTCTCGTCCGTGTTCTGGGTGGGAGTGACGGCCCTGCTGGCGTCGTGGAGCACGCCGGTGTGGGCGCTGTTCATCCCGGCACCGATCGCGGTAGGGGCGGCGTTCCTGGCGACGTTGTCGTTCCTGCGCTACCGCTGGCTGAAGGGCTCGCCGTTGCCGCCGCAACGGTCCAGGGCTGCGCGGCGGCTGCCACCCTGGGGGTCGGCGGCGCGACAGCCGATGGCCGCCCTTGCCGCCTCCGAGCGAGGGTTGTTCTCGCTGCTCGGAGTGATGGAGCGCGGACGGATGCTGCCCGCCGACGAGCTTCGTGAACTGACCTCCGCGGCTGACCAAACCGCTGCCACCATGGCCGCAACCGCCAACGAGGTGATGTCGATGGAGCGGGCGATCGGTTCGGCACCGCAGTCGCGATCTCACCTGGCGCCGACGATCACCGCGTTCACAACGCAGCTCGACCACGGAGCCCGTCAGTACAACGAGATGGTTACCGCCGCAGCGCAGTTGGTGTCAGCGGCGAACACCGGCTCGATGTCGAGCTCGCCGATGTCGCAGCAGCGCTACCGCGACGAGCTGACCAACGCCACCGACCGGCTGATGGGCTGGGCGCAGGCGTTCGACGAACTCGGCCATCTGCGCAGGGCCTAAACGTCGTGCGAGCCGGACGGTCCTGACCGGGGGCCGTACTTCGCGATATATGCCTCGTGGATGTGGGCGTTCTTCTGGCGCGAGAATTCGTCGGCGAGGCCAGGATCCAGCCCGTGTTTCCGCAGCATATGGCGGCGCCAGACCTTGTTCAGCGCGTGTGAGAAGAACACGAACGGGATCAGGATCGGCAGCGTCATGGACAGGTGCACGTCCAGCGTTGTCGGAATGAACCAGAACGGGACCATGATCAGAAATGCCGGAATGAAGACGCGGACCATCATCCGGGCCGTCGCACCCTTGCCTGCAAGGTCGTTGCGCACCCAGTCGCGCATCGAGTCGGGCAGCCGCCTGCCGTAGCAGTAGCCGATGTACTCCCAGAAGTTCGGGCGGGTCCGTGCCGTGTTGTCGCTCATCTGAACTCGATGCTAGCAATCCTCGTTGATGTGATGACCACGGGGAATAGGCGCCGCACCATGAGACGTCTCGCCGGAATGGTGATTGTGTTCTTGCTCGTCGGGATGGGCGCTGCTGCTCCGGCAATGTATGGGTACGCGACTGTCGACGACTGCGCACCGGGCGACCGGCTCACGCCGCAAGCGGAGATGTTCGCCACGAACAACACGGAGACGATCGCCGACCCCGCGGATCCCCGGCTGCAAGACCGATTGGAACCGTTCGCATCACACGTTGACAGGACGGTCCTTGCCAATGCCGCGTTGCCGGTGGGCTCCGATCGGGTGCATGGCGTCTTCTGGTCAGAAGATTTGCAGCAGTTGACATTCGAGTCTTCTCGCCAGTTCCATCTCGCCTGCGTCGATGAGGGTGAGCTGACCCGGATCGCCGAACTCGTTGCAGGACAGTTCGGCCAGGAGTCGGTGTTGACCTTCACCTACCAGCCCGACGATGCGCCGGCAGCGGACAGCTTCATCGCCGAAGTTCCCAGCGTCGATGTGCAGAGCTTTTACAATGCCCTGGCGGCTGATCCCGATGCGAGAAGTCGCCTTGGCGGCGGATCGATCACCGAGGACGGCTCGCTCGTGCTGGTGGCCGCAGTTGAGGACGCTGAAGTGGCGCAGAGCGTGGTGGCGGTGTCGGGCGGTGAGCTCGACATGTCGGGAGTGCGGCACGGCACGAGCAGGTTCGTGCCCTAGGAGGGCGGAACGGATCTACAACGTCTGCCGCAGTGACGGCACCGCCATCGCGGCAAGGCCCCGCAGCGGTGCCTTGACGAAGAAGTCGAACATGTCGACGTAGTCGCGCCAGAGAGTGATGCGGCCCGCGTGCACTTCGAACACGCCGCACACCCAGAACTGAAGACGCAGCGGCCCGATGATCAATGCGTCGGTGCGTTCGGTCAGCACCGTGTCGCCCTCAGCGGCGATCCGGTGAATCTTCACCTCAAAGCCGAACCGAC
>JAVRPX010000245.1:0-5166 GCA_032161985.1 Mycobacterium sp. | reverse complement strand
CTCGTGGTGACCGACCTCGATCGCGGCTTCGGCGAGGAACGTCTCGGTCATTGCTGTGTGGCCTCCCCTTCGAGTCCGCCTGAGCTATCCGGGCTACCGGCCTTCAGCTTCTTCATCACCGGCAGCGCGGTAGAAATCACCAACACCACCTGGAAAAGGGCCATGCCGAACAACACGCCGAGCCCCTGCGGCCGGAAGATGAACGCGATCGTCAGCCCGATCACCGTCAGCACCAACAGGCGGGTGGCGGAGTTCAGCGCCATCTTGCGCTTGAGCGGATGCGCGTCAGCGGTGATGGCGTCCACCGAGCGCTGCACCAGCACGGCGTTGAGCAAACCCAGCCCAAGGCCGATACCGAAGTAGACGCCGACCATCACATGGCCGAGCAGTCCGGCGGCCAGGGTCGCCAGGCCGGCAAGCCCCACGCTGATTGCAAGCAGGCGCAGCGGCCTGAAAGCAACGGACGGAAACACCAACGGCGCATCTTGCGCTGGCGTCGTCACTGCTTCACCTCAATCCCGCGGTCACGAGAGCTAATCCCGATGATTCTGTGCGTGGCGCGCCCCGAGCGTATCGGAGGGCGACGGGCTCGCTGGAATCACCCAAGGGTCGCTCCCTTTGTCGGTCGTTTTTCCATGCCGATCGGCGGTGAACCGACGGCTCGGAGGCCGGCAACCCGCGAGGTTATTTCGGGTTCTGATTGCACCCTAACACATGGTGGAGGCCATAAAAGGGGGTCTACTACTTTTTGTCGTACATTTCCTCGAAGCGGTCGTCTCGGCGGCGCAGAAGCGGGATGAGCGTGACGACGATGGCTACCAGAATCGCGGCAAGCATGACGGCTCCGGTGTACCGGGGATCGAAGAAAATCGTGCTCGCCGCACCCAGTGCGATGATGCCCACCCACAAATAGACGAGGAGCACCACTCGCCGGTGCGAATGGCCGATCTGCAGCAACCGATGGTGCAAGTGCATCTTGTCCGGCGTCGAGAAATGCACGCCCGCGCGGGTCCGGCGAATCACCGCGAGCAGCATGTCGAGCGCCGGCACGAACATCACTGCCACCACCAACAGGAACGGTGACAGCAGTGCGAACACGTCGCGCGCACCGTAGGCGGTCTGCGAGATCGGGCCTGCCGCAGTGGTGGATGCGGCGGCGAGCATCAGCCCGATCAGCATCGAGCCGGAGTCGCCCATGAAGATCTTGGCGGGGTGGAAGTTGTGCGGCAGGAAGCCAAGGCACGCGCCTGCCAGCACGACGGAGATAACCGCGGGCGGATAGAAGAGGACATCGCCGCCGTGGTCACGCAGCAGGCCGATCGAGAAGATACAGATGGCCGACGCGGTGATCAGGCCGAGCCCGGCGGCCAGCCCGTCGAGGCCGTCGACGAAGTTCATCGCGTTCACGATCGCCACCGTCAGCGCCAGCGTGAGAAGGATCGACGACACCTGGTCCAACACGATGGTGCCGACGCCGCCGATAGGGATGTAGAGCACGCTCCACGCGACGCCCATCGTGACGAGCACACTCGCGGCGGTGATTTGGCCGGCGAACTTCGTCAACGCGTCCAGACCCCATTTGTCGTCGATCAGCCCGATGCCCATGATCAGTCCGCCTGCGACGACGACGGCGGGCATGCCGGACGAATAAACGAAGCCACGAGTGAGCGCCGGCAGTTGCGATGCCAACAAGACGGCCGCTACCACGCCGATGTACATCGCCAGGCCACCCATGCGCGGCGTCGGCTGCAGGTGTACGTCGCGCTCGCGCGGATAGGCGACCGCGCCAAGCCGCCTGGCCAGCACCCGGACCCAGCCGGTCGCGAAGTAGGTGATCATCGCCGCGGTCAGTCCGACGAGCGCGAGCTCACGCAGCGGGACACCCGCGCCCCGATCGGAGAGCGCGAGCAATCCGCCGGCCACGTCACTCACCATTGGCGCAACCGTACTGGACGAGCGTGAGAGCCCACGGTTCGAACTTGATCAGTCCGTGAGCGACTCGGGTTCCACACCGAGGACCTTCGCGATGGCCTCCACCGTGACCGGGCCTTGCCGGAGCACGCGCGGATGCGCGCCGGTGAGGTCGACGATCGTCGACGCCGCCTGTTGTTCCGAGGGTCCCCCGCCGAGATACACCTTGACGAGGTCGCCGAGTTGGTTGCGTGCTTCGTCAACGGTGACCGCCGCGGGGCGGCCGGAGATGTTGGCGCTTGACACCGCCATCGGCCCGACGTCGCGCAGCAGCTCGATCGCCACCGGGTGCAGCGGCATGCGCAACATCACCGTGCCGTTTGCATCGCCGAGGTCCCATTGCAGCGACGGTGCCTGGCGCACCACGAGACTCAATGCACCGGGCCAGAACGCCTGGATCAACTCGCGCGCACTGTGCGGCACCGTGTACACCAGGCCGTCGATCGTGTGCCACGAACCCACCAGGACGGGGACGGGCATGTCGCGGCCGCGCCCCTTCGCCGCCAGCAGCGCGGCGACGGCGTCGCTGTCGAAGGCATCGGCACCGATGCCGTAGACCGTGTCGGTCGGCAGCACAACAAGCCGGCCGCCTTTGAGTGCACTGATCGCCGACGCGATACCCGTCTCCCGCTGTTGGGGGTCGGTGCAGTCGAACAGCTCGGTCACGACGTCATGCTCTCACGCCTTGCGGTAACGAACCGGGGCCGGCCGGTCAGGTCGCGTCGGGCGGTGACGTCGACGAATCGCGCTGTGCGGGTAAACGCCTCGACGGTGCGCGCCGATGTGGTGTCGTCGTGTTCGATCGCACAGTGGCCGCCGTCGCGCAATAGCCGTGCGGCCTGCTCGACGATGCGGTCGATCACCGCCATCCCGTCCGGCCCCGCGAACAGCGCGTGCGGCGGATCGTGTTCGGCCACTTCGGGTTCCAGTGCCGCGCCGTCGGGAATGTACGGCGGGTTGGCGACGACCAGGTCCACTTGGCCGTCGAGTTCGGCAAGCAGCCCGGCCCGGGTGACGTCGGCCTCGATGAGTTCGACGGGCGTTCCGGCGGTGTTGCGCCGGGCGTAGGCCAGCGCGTCTTCGGAGTCGTCGACGGCGATGACGCGGGCGTCGGGCCAATTCTTCGAGAGCGCCACCGCGAGGGCGCCGGAGCCCGTGCACAGGTCGACGATTACCGAGCGCTGCGAGAGTGGTTGGGCGACAGCCCATTCCAGTAATGACTCGGTCTCCGGCCGTGGGATGAAAACGCCGGGCCCAACGTGCACGGTGACCGGACCGAATGCCGCGGTACCGGTGAGGTATTGCAGCGGCACCCGCTTGGCGCGCCTCGCGACGAGCGTTTCGTAGCGTTCGCAGAACTCGGGTCCGGTTTCAGCGAACGCGAGACGACCACGGTCAGTGGCTGCCGCGTGGGCGGCGAGGAGTTCGGCGTCGGCGCGCGGCGATCCGACCCCCGCCTCGGCCAGCGCCACCGCCGCGGCGTCGATCACCTGGCGGAGCCTGGTCATGCCTGCTGCAGCCTGGACTGCTTGTCGGCGGCGGCCAGCGCGTCGAAGAGCGCGTCGAGGTCGCCGTCGAGCACCTGATCGAGGTTGTGCGCCTTGAAGTTGATCCGGTGATCGGCGATCCGGTTCTCCGGAAAGTTGTAGGTGCGGATGCGCTCGCTGCGGTCGACGGTGCGGATCTGGCTGGCCCGATCGGCGGACGCGTCGGCCTGCGCCTGCTCCTCGGCCAGCGACTGCAGTCGCGCGGCGAGCACCTGCATCGCGCGCGCCTTGTTCTGCAGCTGGCTGCGTTCGTTCTGGCAGGTGACGACGATGCCCGTGGGCAGGTGGGTAATGCGCACCGCGGAGTCGGTGGTGTTGACGCCCTGGCCGCCCTTGCCCGATGACCGGTAGACGTCGATGCGAAGGTCGGACTCGTCGATCTGGACTTCCTCGACCTCTTCGGGTTCGGGATAGACGAGCACACCCGCCGCCGACGTGTGCACGCGGCCCTGGGACTCGGTGACCGGAACCCTTTGCACGCGATGCACGCCGCCTTCGAACTGCAGTCGCGACCAGACACCGTCGGCGGCGTCGCCCTTGCTCCTGATCGACAGCGTCGCGTCCTTGTAGCCACCCAGGTCCGAGAACGTCTCGTCGAGCACCTCGACGGTCCAGCCGTGACGCTCCGCGTAGCGGACGTACATGCGGGCCAGATCGGCGGCGAACAATGCGGACTCTTCACCACCCTCCCCCGACTTGACCTCGAGCACGATGTCGTCGCCATCGTGCGGGTCTCGCGGGGCGAGAAGGTCGGACAGCTGGGTTTCGAGCTCGTCGACCGAGGCCTCGAGTTCGGGGACCTCGGCCGCGAAGGATTCATCGTCGGCGCCGAGTTCGCGCGCGGCGCCGAGGTCGCCACGGGCGGCCTCCAGCTTGCGGTACGTCGCGACGATCGGTGAGATCCGTGCGAACCGTCGTCCGACCTTGCGGGCAGCGCCGGGATCGGCGTGCAGGTTCGGGTCGGCAAGCTGGCGCTCGAGGTCGGCATGCTCGGCAAGCAACGCGTCAATCTTCGGCGTGGTGTCCGTCATGACTCCCTCCTTGCCGACTTCCCCTCTAACGCAAACCGACGCCCGGCCTGCGCTCGCGCGGCAGATCGGGCGTCGGGAAGACAGCTAGTTGTCGGCAGCCTTGTCGGCAGCGGCGTTCTTTTGTCCCGTCGCTGCGCTCGCCCCGGCTCGCTTGCCGTAGCGCTTCTCGAAGCGTGCCACGCGGCCGCCGCTGTCGAGGATCTTCTGCTTACCGGTGTAGAAGGGATGGCACTGTGAGCAGACCTCGACGTGAATCTGTCCGCTCTTCTTGGTGCTACGCGTAGTGAACGTGGCGCCGCAACCGCAGTGCACCGTCGTCTCGACGTAGTCAGGGTGAATACCCGATCTCATGGGTTTCCTCTTCAATCGTGGGCCCGGGTCGCCCCTCCATGACGCGGAGGTGTTGGCGTGAACCGGAACCGAGGGTCAGCGGTCCATTATGCCAGCTCAACCGCCAACAGCCTAAACGCGTGCCACGGGGTGGCTATTCCTCCGCCGACCTGGTCAGCGCCGCACTCTCAACTTGATGAACAGATCCGCAAAAGTGTCTACGATGGCACAATGCTGTGGTGACACGCGGTACCGCCACCAAGAACGTGCGCGATCGGCTGATCGAT
>JAVRPX010000244.1:0-3098 GCA_032161985.1 Mycobacterium sp. | reverse complement strand
CCGGTTCCTGGAAATCACTTCCGGCCCTGGAGAATTGCGCAAGCTCGCGCCGGGCGGAACGATCGATCAGCGCCACACTCAGCCCGCGCTGGACCTCGACGCACTGCTGGGTGGGCTGCGTCCCGTGCTCAAGGGACTGGACGCGGACAAGATCAATACCATCAGCAGCTACGTGATCGACCTGCTGCAGGGTCAGGGCGGTGCGCTGTCCAACCTGCTGGCCAACACCAACGCGTTCGGCTCGACGCTCGGTACGCGTGACCGCGCGATCGGCGATGTGATCACCAACCTCGACGCCGTGCTGGCCACGGTCGACGCCAAGGGAGCGCAGTTCTCCGACGCCGTCGACCAGTTGCAGAAGCTGATCAGCGGACTGGCCGAGGGCCGTGACGCTATCGCCGGCGCGATCCAACCGCTGGCCACCACCACATTGGATTTGACCGATCTGCTGAAGCACTCACGCCGACCGCTGCAGGGCGTCATCGAGAACACCCGACCGCTGGCCGGCGAGCTCAACGACCGGCTACCCGAGGTGAACAACGACATCGAGCAACTCGGCGAGGACTACCTCCGGCTGTCCGCGCTCGGGGCCTACGGTGCGTACTTCAACATCTACTTCTGCACGGTATCGCTGAAGATCAACGGCCCGGCCGGAAGCGACATCATCATCCCGATGGGTGGCCAGGTGGATCCGAGCAAAGGCAGGTGCGCTTTTGTCAACAAGTAGCACCCACCGCCGCGACCGCGACCCGTTGCGCACCGGGATCTTCGGAGTGGTCCGGGTCGTGTGCGTCATCCTGGTGGCGTTCGGCTACGCCAAGTTGCCGTTCTTTCCGCAAGGCCGGCCCTACACCGCCTACTTCGCCGACGCCGGCGGGCTCAACCCCGGCAACGATGTCTATGTCTCCGGCATCAAAGTCGGTAAGGTGCAAGCGGTTTCGCTGGCCGGCGACACTGCCAAGGTCGCCTTCACGGTAGACCGCCACGTCAATGTCGGGAACGGATCCCTTGCGGCGATTCGGACCGAGACAATCCTGGGGCAGCGCGCGGTCGCGGTGACGCCGGCCGGAATGGGGATCGCCACCACCATCCCGCTGAGCCGCACGACGACGCCGTACGCTCTGGGATCCGCGCTGGAAGACTTGGGCCACAACGCCGGTGACCTGGACAAGGTTCAGTTCGAGAAGTCGCTGAAGGTCCTCACCGACGCTCTGCATGACGCCACGCCGCAGCTGCGTGGGGCACTGGACGGCATCACCTCGTTGTCGCGCACCCTGAACACCCGCGACGAGGCGCTGGAACAGCTTCTGGCACATGCCAAATCAGTCACCGGAGTGCTCGCCGAGCGAGCCGAGCAGGTCAACAAACTGGTCCTCGACGGAAACCAGTTGTTCGCCGCGCTCGATGTGCGCCGCGCCGCACTGGCGGAACTGATCTCCGGCATCGACGACGTCTCCGTGCAACTGTCCGGCTTCGTCGCCGACAACCGCAAGGAGTTCGGCCCGGCACTGAGCAAGCTCAACACCGTGCTGGACGACCTCAACGAACGTCGCGACTACATCAGCGAAGCGCTGAAGCGGTTGCCCGCCTACGCGACCACGCTCGGCGAGGTGGTCGCCTCCGGACCCGGATTCAACGTCAACGTTTATGGCGTCGTGCCGGCACCGATCGTCGGGATGATGTTCGACGCCGTGTTCCAGCCCGGCAAACTGCCTAACAGCTTCGCGGACTACCTACGCGGGCTGGTGCAGGAGCGCTGGCGATTGAGGCCGCAGTCGCCATGACCATTTCCTCCGCTCTCCGGGATCGCCGCCGCGGCGTGCGGCTGGCTGTGGCTGTGCTGCTTGCTGTTTCGCTCGCTGTCAGCGCCTATTTGGTCTGGCCGACTCGCGGCGGCAACAAGATCGTCGGCTACTTCACCTCCGCGGTCGGGTTGTATCCCGGTGATCAGGTCCGCATCGTCGGCGTGCCGGTCGGGACGATAGAGTCCATCGAACCGCGCGCCGAAGACGTCAAGATCACCATGTCCGTGCAGCGTGGCGTCAAGGTGGCCGCGGATGCTCGTGCAATTGTCATGTCGCCCAACTTGGTTGCAGCGCGGTTTATTCAGCTCGCCCCGGCCTACACCAACGGACCGGCGCTGTCCGACGGGGCAACCATCGCGTTAACTCACACCGCGGTACCGGTGGAGTGGGACGAGGTCAAAGAATCTCTGACGGCTCTGGCCAAGCAGCTCAGTCCTGCGGCCGGACAGCTGCAGGGTCCGCTGGGAAAGGCGATCAACCAGGCCGCCGATACGTTCAACGGCAACGGCGACTCGTTCCGTTCCTCGCTGCGCGAGCTGTCGCAAGCCGCCGGCCGGCTGGGTGATTCGCGCACCGACATCTTCGGCACGGTCAAGAACCTGCAGGTGTTGGTCAACGCGTTGTCGGGGAGCAACGAGCAGATCGTGTCGTTCGCCGGCCACGTGGCCTCGGTGTCGCAGGTTCTCGCCAAGAGCTCCACGCATCTCGACAACACCCTAGGGACCCTGAACCAGGCGCTGATCGACGTCAAAGGTTTCCTGCAGCAGAACAACTCGACGTTGATCGGGACAGTCGACAAGCTCACCGACCTGACCCAGGTGCTGAGCGACCAGAGTGAAGACATCGAGCAGGTGCTGCACGTCGCCGGTCCCGGCATCTCGAACTTCTACAACATTTACGACCCCGCGCAGGGCACCCTGAACGGCCTGATATCAATCCCGGAGTTCGCCAACCCGGTGCAATTCATCTGCGGTGGCTCGTTCGACACCGCGGCGGGGTTGTCCGGCCCGGACTACTACAAGCGCGCCGAGATCTGCCGTGAGCGGCTGGGCCCGCCGCTGCGCCGGCTGACGTTCAACTACCCGCCGATCATGTTCCACCCGCTCAACATGATCACCGCCTACAAGGGCCAGATCATCTACGACACCCCGGAAACCCAGGCGAAGTCGCAGACACCCATCCCGGACCTGCACTGGATACCGGCGCCCGGTGCGCATCCGCCCAGCCCGACGGATCTGCAGGCGCTGATGGTTCCGCAGACATCTCCCAATGGTCAGGCTCCGGCTCCCGGTG
>JAVRPX010000243.1:0-7552 GCA_032161985.1 Mycobacterium sp. | reverse complement strand
GCGAACTGCTGAAGCGAATCCCGGATAGGCCGCCAGCCTTGCTCCAGCTTAGACGCATCGGTCGTCGGCTCGTCGGACAGCGGCCAGTAGGCGTCGATGCCGACCAGGTCTACGGCGTCCCAGAACGACACGGTCCGATACTCATCGAAATTGGCCGCGTAGACGGTAGCGCCTCGATAGCGCGCCCTAACGGCGTTCACCACCTCCAGCCAACCATCGCGGTCGCCGGACGTGCCTCCGAGCTCGGTGCCGACCGCGAATAGTTCCACGTCGGTTCGCTCGGCGATCTCGGCGTAGCGATTGATGAAGCTCTGGTACGACGAAAACCATGCTTGGCGGTCGTCCGGGCGGATCTCCCCCCGGTACGTTCCGTCGCTGACGTCGATGTGAGGTTTGAGCAGGACGTGCAGGCCATCTTGATGGGCGAGGCGGATCAGGCGTTCCACGCTGGCATCGTCGGGAGTTCTTGTGTTACCAGCGATTTCGCTGGCGCCGACATTCGGCGTATACGACGTGGGGTTGACCTGCACCCAGTCTGCGCCGACGCTCGCGATCTCGCGGAGATAGCCCGGTACGGCTCCATTGTCATAGCCTGCGGAAGCGTAAGTGGGCAGCGCCAGCCCTCGTTGCGGCGAACCACCAACGTCGTGAGTTGGGAGCGGGTGTTGACGCGGTGGGTTCGTTTCAACGCCGTCCCCGCACCCCTCCAGGACCGTGACGCTGGCCACGAGAAGCGCGGCCAACCTGAGAAACCGTTTCAGGATGACCCCGATTCTTGCGCGTCGACCAGATCACACCAGGCCAAGTTTCATCGTACGAGCATGAAACCTACGGCATTGATCGGCAAGCGCAAGGTCCACCCAATGCTTTACTTCTTTACGACGTGAAACTCCTTGACAGGCTTGAGGATTGCCGCCAGAGCGCCGACGGTCTCCATCATTGTGAAGACCGGCCAGAGCACGAGTTGCGTGATTTAGGGGCGAAGTCTGGCTAGCCGGCCGGTGATTCCGTGTTCGTCGAGGTTGGCGCGTACGGCGTCGCGGCCGTTGACCACCACCCCCGCACCCTGCGCCGCGAGCAGCTCGGCCACCACCGACGCCGCGGGATCCGCCGACGACTTCGGCGCCGCGACCCGCCAGCGGTTCGCTAATTGCCTTCGCCCTCCTGGGCGAACTGCATGGCGTCCATGTTCCAGTAGCCGCGCAGGTTGGTGATCAGGCCTGCGTCGTCGACTTTGTAGGTGAACACGCCACGCACGGTCGCGGTGAACCCGTTCGGGAACCGGGTGCGCAGCACCAGGATGTAGGCGATCTCGTTCGGAGAACTCGACGGGAACGTCGCTTCGCGGGTGACCGTCAGCTGGTTGGGTCCGATGTTCGCGTCGAAGAAGGCGGCCACCGCCCCCTTGCCTCGCACCCCGGTACCTTCGGGATTGGTGACCGACGGACCGATCGGGTCCTCGACGAGGACGTCGTCCGTCATCAGCGCCAGCCAACCCTCTTTGTCGCCCGCCTGGACGCATCTCCACGACGACTCCGATGCTGCGACTACTGGAGTCTGCTCAACGGTCTCTGTGGTGTTTTCGGGCATAGTTAGTCGCTCCTTTTGTTAGATGGTGCAGGCGGCGCGGGCGCCGTCTTCGGTGGCCTTGCGGATGAGCCCGAGCCCGGTGCAGTCGCCTGCGGCGGCCACACTGGTGTTGGGCAGGGCGGCGACGAGCTTCTCGTACAGTTCGGTGTTCGGTTGCAGGGTGCCTGCGATTACAACGCTGTCCGCGGCGAGCCGGCGGCTGCTGCCGCCGTACGGGGTGAAAACGACGCCGTCAGGAACGATCTCGTCGACCGCGGCCCGCACATGCACCGCAACGCCCAACCGGTCGAGCCGGTCCATGTGTTCGGTCTTGCGCTTATTGCCGAGTTCCGGAGCGATCGTCTTGTCGGCCTCGAGCACCGACACCAGCCGGCCACGCGCGGCGAGGAACTCGGCGAGCTCGAGTGCGACCAGGTCGGCGCCGACGATGACGACGCGATGGCCAAGCGGCATCCACGCCTTGGACGCCATGCGAACAGCTTTGGGACGAACCAGTCGCTGTCGCCAGCCGCCAAACCGTTCACGCAGCGCTTGCCCCGCCTGCACATGTGGCAGGTCCGAACCGGGGATGGTCGGCAGCACCACCTGGCCACCGTTGGCCACCACGACCGCGTCGGGCTGCAGGGCGACGATTTCGTCAGCCGAAACCTCGTGTCCCAGTTCGACCTTCACGGGGTTGCGGCCAACCTCGTCGCGCAGCCACCGCAGAAACGGCTCGTTCTCGGGGTGCAGGATCGACGCCCACAGCAGCGCGCCGCCGGTCTGGTTGTTGCGTTCGAACAGCGTGACGTGATGTCCACGTTCGGCGGCCACCCGTGCACACTCCATGCCTGCCGGGCCGCTGCCGATCACCGCCACCTTCCTGGCGCGGGACGCGTGGGGTGCGGCGAGCTCGCGCTCCTTGCCGGTGCGGGGGTTGACGGCGCAATCGACCGAGAAGCGTTGTTCCATGGCGTCGATGCAGTTTTCGCACGAGATGCATCTGCGGACACGGTCGGCGCGGCCGGAGGCGACCTTGCTCGGCAGCTCGGCGTCGGCAAGCATTGGGCGGCCCATCGCGATGAAATCGGCACGGCCATCGGCGAGGATCTGCTCGGCGCGCTCGGGATCGTGGATGCGGCCGACGGCGATCACCGGCACATCGACCACCTGCTTGACGGCGGCGGCGGCGCCGACGTTGAGTGCGTCGCCGTCGTCGGCGGAGTTGACCATGCCGGTGACCAACCGGTCGATCACGCCGCCGCTGACGTGGAAGGCGTCGACTCCCGCGGCAACCAGTTGCGGTGCTACCTGGGCGGTTTCGAACATCGGTCGACCGCCCGCGACGCGTTCGTAGCCTGAGATACGCAATGTGATGGGTAGCGCGTCGCCGATCTCTGAGCGGATGGCGGCCAGCGCCTCGAGCACCACGCGTACGCGGCCCTTCACCGCGTCGCCGCGGTATTCGTCGGTGCGCCGGTTGCGCTGCGGTGCCAGGAACGAGCCGAGGAACATGTAGCCGTGCGCGGCATGCAGTTCAATGCCGTCGTAGCCGGCTTCGACGGCCCGTCGCACCGCCGCCTTGAACAGATCGAACACCTCGATGAGTTGCTCGTGGGTGACCTCCGTCGACGGCCTGCCCGTCAGATACGACGGAATGACCGACGGTCCAATGGAAGTCACGCCGTGCATCTCCGGCCCGAGCCCGTCGGGCCCTGCGTGCACGATCTGCGGCTGGATCTTCGCGCCGTGCTCGTGCACCACCTCGACCAGTGCACGGTGGGCGTCGGCTGCCGCGTCGGTGCCGAGGTGCAGGCCGCCAGGCGTCTCTGGATGATGATGGTCGATCCCTGTGGCGCCCACGGTGATCAGCCCGACGCCGCCCTTCGCCCGCGCGGCGAAGTAGGCGCGGGTGCGTTCCGACGGCAACCCCTCCGGCGTGCCGTACATGGTCTCCATCGGAGACATCACCAGCCGGTTGCGCAGCGTCATCGAGCCGATCTGGCCCGGCTGCATCAGATGTGGGAACCCGCGGGCCACCGCTACCGATCGTCGTCGGTGTAGCGGATCACGCCGCGAATGTTGCGGCCCTCCAGCATGTCCGCGTAGCCCTCGTTGATCTGCTCCAGCTTGTACTGCCGGGTGATCATGTCGTCGAGGTTGAGCTTGCCCGCCTTGTACATCGACAGCAGCTGCGGGATGTCGTGGTGCGGGTTGCCGCCGCCGAAGATGGTGCCCTGCAGGTTCTTCTGCATCAGGGTCAGCATCGCCAGGTTCAGTGTGACCTGGGTGTCCAGCAGGCTGCCGATCGCCGTCGCGACGCAGGTGCCGCCCTTGGCAGTGATCATCATGTAGTTGTCTATGTCCGCGCCGTGCAGCTCGCCGACCGTCAGGATGACCTTGTGGGCCATGAACCCGGCGGTCGCCTCCGCGATGCCCATCAGCGCGGCCTCGATATCGGGATACACATGGGTGGCACCGAATTTCAGCGCCTGATCTCGCTTCCACTCGACGGGGTCGATGGCGAAGATTTGGCGGGCGCCTGCGTTGACCGCGCCCTGTAGCGCCGACATGCCCACGCCGCCGACGCCGACGATCGCCACGTCCTGTCCGGGCCTGATGTCGGCGGTGCGCGTCGCAGAGCCGTAGCCGGTGGTGACTCCGCAACCGACCAGGCAGGCAACCTCGAACGGGATCGACGGGTCGATCTTCACTACCGAGCTCTTGTGCACCACCATGTAGGGGGAGAAGGTGCCAAGCAGCGTCATCGGGAAGACGTTTTGGCCCTTGGCCTGAATCCGGAAGGTGCCGTCTGAGACTGCCGCGCCGTTGAGTAGTCCCGCGCCTAGGTCGCACAGGTTGCGCAGACCGGCCTGACACGACGGACACCGCCCGCAGGACGGGATGAACGACAGCACGACGTGGTCGCCGGGGGCGATGTCCTCGACGCCGGGCCCGACCTCGGTGACGATGCCCGCCCCCTCATGCCCGCCGAGGACCGGGAATCCACCCATGGGAATGCCGCCGGTGACCAGGTGGTGGTCGGAATGGCACATCCCCGACGCTTCCATCTGGATCATGACCTCGTCCTTGACGGGATCGCCGATCTCGATCTCCTCGATCGACCACGGCTGGTTGAACTCCCAGATGAGAGCGCCTTTTGTCTTCATCCGTGTGTGCCTTCCGCTAGAGCCAGTCAGGCCAGACTAGAGACATTAGTTAGATGCGTCACACCCACCCCCAAGCAACCGCTTGGCCGGGCGTCACCAGATCGGGACGGGCGACGTGCCGAGCGGGTAGTAGCCCGGCAACTTCTCCCCGGCCAGGCTGCGTTCGATCCGCTCCTGCATGCCCTTAGACAACTTGCCATTCGTCATCAGGTCTAGGTAGAGCTTCTGCACGTGGCCGAAGTCGAAGAAATCGCGCTGCCACTCGATCTTGGCGTTGGCGTTGAGCCGGAACCAGCTGCCACCGATGCCGTAGATCTCATATTGTTCGGAGTCCGTCTCTCCGTCTGAATCGCCGGCTCCGCCGACAATCTGCTTCCAGAATCCGACGATCTCGCCGATCTTGTCGTCGATGATCACCTTCTGGTACGGGTACTTCCACCCCTCAAGGCCGGCCATTTCCAAACCCAGTGCGATGTCGCGGATCTCGCCGATCCCGATGCACATCACATCTTCCTTCGGGCCGATGTTCCAGCCGTAGGTGGCGTCGTCGGCGTAGAAGTCCGCCAACGGCTTCCAGTCACCGGCCTTCTCGGCGTCGCGGTTGACCTGGAGCCACCGCTCGACCCAGTCTTCTAGTTGCTCGCGGGGCAATGCGGCCATATTCAGTCATCCTCTTCTTTGATGGACAGTGCTTGCGTGGGACAGGCCCACACGGCTTGTTCGATTTCGGCCCGATCCTCTTCCGGCGGAGTGTCGTTGAGGATCTCGACCTTCCCGCGCTTGGGCACCCTGAAGTAGTTCGGGGCCTCCACCTCGCACATCGCGTGGCCCTGACACAGGTCGATGTCAACTTCGACTCGATAGCCCATCTGCGGCCTCCTATACGCGCTTGCGGTAGCGCACCTTGGCGGGCCGGAGCAGCTGAACGACCATCTTCGAGTGGTCGTTTTGGTAGCTGTCCGCCGGCTGCGCCATCTCGAACTCATACTCGCGCAACAGAACCGAGAAGATCGCCTTGATCTGCATGGTGGCGAACGCGGCGCCAACGCAGCGGTGACGGCCTGCGCCGAACGGAATCCACGTCCACCGGTTGGCGACGTCGGCCTGCTCGGGCTTTTCGTAGCGGTCCGGGTTGAAGGCGTCTGGATCGGGGAAGTCCTCCGCGATCCGGTTGCTGATCGCGGGCGAGGCCGCGACGAAGTCGCCGTCGTGGATCGGGAAGCCAGCCACCTCGAACTCGCCCTTGGCGACCCGCATCAGGATGATAAGCGGCGGGTGCAGGCGCAGCGTTTCCTTGACCACGTTGTCCAGCTTCGGAATCTGGCGCAGCGCATGAAAACTCACCTCCTGGCCGTCGGCGTAGAGCTCTTCCAGTTCTTTGAGTACTTCAGCGTATACCTCGGGGTGGCGGATCAGCTCGATGAGCGTCCACGATGACGTACCCGAGCTGGTGTGGTGGCCGGCGAACATCAGCGAGATGAACATGCCGGTGACCTCGTCGGCCGAGAATCGGGCGTTGCCGTCCTCGTCCTTGATCGACACCAGCACGTCGAGCATGTCGCGATCCGCCTTGTCCTTCGGCGGGTTGGCGAGGCGGCCGTCCATGATCTCCTGCACCAGCGCAACGAGTTTGACGCGAGCCTCGTCGCGGCGCTTGAAGCTTTCGATGGGCAGGTATGGGTCGACATAGCACAACGGGTCGGTGCCGCGTTCCAGCTCGTGGTAGTAGTTCGCGAATCGGCCGTCGAGCTGCTCGCGGAACTTCAGCCCGATCAGGCACGCCGTCGAGGTGTAGATCGTCAGCTCGGAAAAGAAGTCGAGCAGTTCGATCTCACCTTCATCGCCCCAGTCGGCGATCATCTTCTTGACTTCGCCCTCGATGGTTGCCGCGTGACCCTTCATCTGCTCACCGCGCAGAGCCGAGTTGTGCAGCATCTCCTTGCGCCGCTCGGGGCTGGCGTCGAACACCACGCCCTTGCCGAAGATCGGCGTCATGAACGGATAGGCCTCGGCCTGGTCGAGATCCTCGTCGGCGGAACGGAAGAAGAACTCGTTGGCGTCGGCGCCGGACAGGAAGATGACGGGCTTGTCGACGAGTTGGAACCAGCCGACGTCGCCGCACTCCTCCCGGATGCGCTTCATCAGCGCGATGGGGTCTGTGCGGAACTCCTCGAGGTGTCCGTGCTCTTCCTCGCCGCCCGATACCCGGGGCACGATTGCTGTCGTCATTGTCCTGGCATCCCCTATTCACCCAATGCGAGCTTCTGGCGGTCTTTTTTGTCGGCTAAGGGCGCTTCGGGCTGGAGCTCCATGTTCGCGATGAAGCCGCCGCGCGGCGTCTCGGCCACGAACGTGATGGCCCGCGCGAGATCCTGCGGGCGCAGAAAGTAGTCGTGACGGGCCTGGCCCCACTTGGCCCAGTCCTCGAGCGCCGGTCCGATCGCCTCGGCAGGAAGACTCCAGCCCATGTTGGTCTTCGTTGGCCCCGGATGCACGATCGACGCCCGGACACCGGTGCCCTCGAGTTCCATCTGCAGGTTCGTCACCATCGCGACAAGCGCCGCCTTCGCGGCGCCGTAGGCGCCCATGTGCGGACGCTGGCGCAGCGCGACGTCGGACCCGACGAAGATGAGGTCGCCACGCTGGCGGGTGATCATGCCGGGCAGCACCGCCGTCGCGAGCCGATTGGCGCCGATCAGATGAATCTGGATCTGGGACTCGAATTCGTCGGTGCTGATCGCATCGAGCTTGCCGAAGTACGTGTCGCCGGCGCCAGCGACCAGCACCTCGATGTCGCCCAGTTCGGCGGTCAC
>JAVRPX010000242.1:0-5786 GCA_032161985.1 Mycobacterium sp. | reverse complement strand
GCCGGTATCCGCCGTCTTGCCATACCGAATACTAATTCGGTAAGCTGCTGCCAAATTACCGAACCGTAATTCGGTTGGACGGAGTGTCGCCCATGAAGCAACGGATCCGCTGGCTGGCCCTGCATGGGTTTGTGCGCGGGGCTTCGTCGTTCGCGGCACGCCGTGGGGATCCACAAGCCAGGCTGATCGCCGACCCGCTGGTGCGGGAGAACCCCGCAGCATTCGCCGATGAGATGAGACTGCGGGGCCCGGTGATCCGCGGCCGCGCAGGATTGATGACGTTCGATCACCAGGTCGCCAACGACCTGTTGCGCTCCGATGATTTCCGGGTCTCCTCGCTCGGCGGCAACCTGCCCGCACCGCTGCAGTGGGTGATGCGCAAGACGGACCCCGGCCTGCTGCATCCCATCGAACCGCCGTCCCTGCTCTCGATCGAGCCGCCCGACCACACCCGATGCCGCAAACTCGTGTCGTCGGTCTTCACCACCAGGGCCGTTGCCGCGCTGCGGGAACGCGTGCAGCAGACCGCCAACGAGTTGCTCGACGACATTGACGACCAGAGCGGCGTCGTGGACGTCGTGGGCAAGTACTGCTCGCAACTGCCGGTCGCGGTGATCGGTGACATTCTCGGCGTCCCCGATTCCGATCGCCCGCGCATCCTGCACTTCGGTGAGCTGGGCGCACCCAGCTTGGACATCGGCCTGACCTGGAAGCAGTACCTGCAGGTGCATGACGGCATCGTCGGGTTCAACACATGGCTGGCCGGACACCTGCAGCAGCTGCGCCGCAGCCCGGGCGACGACCTGATGAGCCAGCTCATCGTGGCCTCCGACGAAGGGGCCCGGCTGTCCGCACGCGAGCTGCAGGCCACCGCCGGTCTGGTGCTGGCCGCCGGATTCGAGACCACGGTCAACTTGCTCGGCAACGGGATCCGGATGCTGCTCGATACCCCTCAACACCTTGAGACACTTTCGGCCCGGCCGGAGCTGTGGCCCAACACCGTCGAGGAGATTCTGCGACTGGATTCTCCAGTGCAGATGAGCGCACGTGTGTCGCGCAAGGACCTGGATGTCGCGGGCACGCCGGTCAAGCGTGGCGAGATGGTCATCCTCCACCTCGCCGGGGCCAACCGCGATCCCAAGGTCTTCACCGATCCGCACCGTTTCGACATCGAGCGCGACAACGCAGGCAAGCACCTGTCGTTCTCCGGTGGCAGGCACTTCTGCCTCGGCGCCGCGCTGGCGCGGGCCGAAGGCGAGGTCGGGCTGAGGACGTTCTTCGAGCGCTTCCCCGATGCCCGGCTGGCAGGCGACGGCAGTCGCCGCGACACCCGGGTGCTGCGGGGCTGGTCGTCGCTCCCTGTCGCGCTTGGCAGAGCCCACGATCCCGCGATGAGTTCACGGGCTTAGCCGAGTCACAACCTCTGAGACCGATTAGAGGGATGTATCCGTGTCGATAGAACATGTACTGGCCGTAGTTCCGGTGTCCGACATAGAGAAAAGCCATGGGTGGTACTCATCGCTGTTCGGGCGATCGGCCGACAACAACCCGATGCCGACCTTGGTCGAATGGCAGGTGCTGCCGGGCGCGTGGGTGCAAGTGTTCAGCGATCCGCAGCGGGCGGGCTCAGGCCTGCTCAATTTCGCGGTCGATGACCTCGAAGGTCATCTCGCGCAGGCGCGCGAGCGCGGCCTCGATCCGGGAGAGATCGTCGAAGCCAACAAGGGCGTGCGGTTGTCGACGATCACCGACCCTGACGGCAACACGATCAGACTCATCGGAGGATTCCGGGTCCAATATTGAGTACGTTCGTAGCGTGGATTTCCGAGCGGCGCTGCTGGACCAGACCCGGGATTTCGGGGAGCTCATCCGCAGTGCAGACCCGTCAACGCTCGTGCCGACCTGTCCCGAGTGGACGCTGAAGCAGCTGTTCCGCCATGTCGGGCGCGGAAACCGTTGGGCCGCACAGATCATCGCCGATCGCAGGACCCAGCCGCTCGACCCGCGCGATGTCCGCGAGGGCAAACCGCCTGACGACCCCGGGGCGGCCATCGACTGGTTGAACGTTGGCGCGCAGCGCATCATCGACGCCGTCGACCGCGTTGGCCCCGATACGCGAGTGTGGACGTTCCTCGGCGCGCGCCCGTGCGGCTGGTGGATCCGCCGTCGCCTGCACGAAGTCACGGTGCACCGCGCCGACGCGGCACTCGCACTGGGCCTGAACTATGACTTGTCGCCGGAGCTGGCTGCCGACGGGATCAGCGAATGGATCGAACTGATGACCGTTCAGGCCAAGCCGCAAGCGCCGCCGTTGTCCAGGGGCCAGACACTGCATCTTCACGCCACCGATGAGGGGCTCGGTCCGAGCGGTGAGTGGACGATCGTCAACGACGAGGAAGGCGTCGGCTGGTCGCACGAGCACGGCAAGGGCGACGTTGCGCTGCGCGGGCCCGCCAACGATCTGCTGCTCGCGATAGTGCGCAGACACACCGCCGCCGAGGCAGGCGTCGAGGTATTCGGCGACACCACCGTATGGGACCGCTGGCTGGAGTACACGCCGTTCTAGGTGGCGTAGTTTCTCGACCATGACCACTTCGGAGATCGCGACCGTCCTCGCCTGGCATGACGCGCTCAACGAGCAGGACTTCGACACCCTGGTTGCCCTGTCCAGCGATGACATCGAGTTCGGCGACGCCGAGGGCGCAGCGCAGGGGCAAGCCGCGCTGCTCGAATGGGCGAGCTCGTTGGCCACCGCAGCGGCCGTCCCTGGCCGGATGTATGTCCACGACGGGGTGGTTGTCGCCGAGGAACAGGACGGCAACGCGTCGGCATTCCGTGTCGTGCACGACCACGTCACCTCGGTGTTCCGTCACCCCGACCTCGCCTCCGCCCTGGCCGCGACCGAGCTGACCGAGAAGGACCTGGCCGGCTGATGCGTGGCATCATCCTGGCGGGCGGATCGGGAACGCGGCTGTATCCGATCACCATGGGTGTGTCCAAGCAGCTGCTACCCGTTTACGACAAACCGCTGATCTACTATCCGCTGTCGACGCTGATGATGGCAGGGATCCGTGACATCCAGGTCATCACCACGCCTGACGATGCTCCAGCGTTTCACCGATTGCTCGGCGACGGTTCGGATTTCGGCATCAATCTCACCTACGCGGTGCAGGACCGACCCGACGGTCTGGCGCAGGCGTTCGTGATCGGTGCCAAGCACATCGGCGACGATTCCGTGGCATTGGTGTTGGGCGACAACGTCTTCTACGGGCCGGGCTTGGGCACCAGCCTGCGCCGATTCCAAAGCGTCAGCGGAGGAGCGATTTTCGCGTACTGGGTGGCCAACCCCTCGGCTTACGGTGTCGTGGAGTTCGGCGCCGATGGCACAGCGCTGGCGCTGGAGGAGAAACCGGCCACCCCGAAGTCGCATTACGCGGTGCCGGGTCTGTATTTCTACGACAACAACGTGGTCGAGATCGCGCGATCGCTGAAACCCTCTGCGCGCGGCGAGTACGAGATCACCGAGATCAACCAGATCTACCTGAACCAGGGCCGGCTGGCGGTCGAGGTGCTTGCCCGTGGCACGGCGTGGCTGGACACCGGAACGTTCGACTCGCTGCTGGACGCCAGCGACTACGTCCGCACCATCGAACGCAGGCAGGGACTCAAGATCAGCGTGCCCGAGGAGGTGGCGTGGCAGGTCGGCTTCATCGACGACGACCAACTCGCCGCCCGCGCGCACACCCTGCTCAAGTCCGGATATGGCGCCTACCTGCTGGAGCTGCTGGAGCGGTAGTTGGTGTCGCGAGCACTGCCGCGATCGCCGTCGTCAACGGCACCGACAGTGCCAGCGCGATGCCGCCCACGGCAGAGCGGGCGATCTCGATGGCAACGCTCTCGCTGGTCAGCACATCGCCGAGGGAACGGCTGGCGACGCTGAAGAGCAGCAGGAGCGGCAATGCGCTGCCCGCATAGGCAAGCACCAGCGTGTAGACGGTGCTGGCGATGTGGTCGCGGCCCACCCGCATGGCGCCGAGGAAGATCGTCCGCCGCGAGCTGCCTGCGAGCCCGGCCAGCTCGAACACGGTTGACGCCTGTGTGACCGTAACGTCGTTGAGCACCCCGAGCGAGCCGATGATGAAGCCTGCAAGCAGCAGGCCGGTGATCGACACGTTGCCCATATACGCAACGACCACGTTGCTCTGATCGTCGGAAAGCCCGGTGAGGTGAAGCAGTTCGATTGCGCCCCAGGATAATAACGCGGCGAGCAACAGTGCCGTCAACGTGCCGAGCAGAGCCGCACTGGTTCGCAGACTCACCCCGTGCGCCAGGTAGATCACTGCGTACAGAATCACCGCAGACGCCACCAACGCGACAGGGATGGCGCCGGCCCCGTCGCGCAGAGCGGGCAGCAGGAACACCACCAGCACGATGAATGCGACGACGATGCCGATCAATGCGCGCAGCCCGCGCCACCCGGCCACCGCAACGACCACGACCGCGAACACCGCGGCCAGCGCGATCAGTGGCCACGTCCGCTCGTAGTCGAAGAAGGAATAGGTCGTGGTTCCGGTCGGGTCGACCTGGCGGCTGATCCGGATGTGGTCACCGACTGCGAGGTTGGGTTGGCCCGGCCCGCCGCTGGACTCCAGCAGCGTGTTGGCGCCCCTGTTGGGACCGGAGTCGATCGCGATCAGAATATGCACGCAATGGGCACCGTTGTCCTGGGCTGGAACCGGATCGGCGGTCAGCACCGCGCCGACGTCCGGGCCTCCGCAGGTGGCGGCCGTACTGGACAGCACGTGGCCTGCCTCGGTGGTTACGGCGCCGGCGGCCGCGTTTTGGAACGGCACAGGGATGTCGGCCTTCTGATGGCTGGGCCACAGCCATACCGCACCGGCCAGCACGGCAACGCCGATCACGATCAGTGCTCCGACGACGATCTTGGCGGCCATCGGACCCAGTGGCGCGGGGCCGCTGGGGTGCGAGTGGGCGTACGAGTGCGTCACCCGCAATAGGGTAGAGGCACTTTCTGGCCGGCTACTGGCGGTAACTGACCAGGAAGTTGCCCAGCCGCTCGATGGCGTTGGCCAGGTCGCGGGCCCAGGGCAGCGTCACGATGCGCAGGTGATCGGGCGTCGGCCAGTTGAAGCCGGTGCCCTGGGTGACCAGGATTTTCTCCTGTAGCAACAGGTCGAGGACGAGTTGCTCGTCGTCCTGGATGTCGTAGACCTCGGGGTCGAGCCGCGGGAACGTGTAGAGCGCGCCCGCGGGCTTCACACACGACACTCCGGGGATCTCGTTGAGTTTGGTCCACGCCAGATCGCGCTGTTCGAGCAGCCGGCCGCCGGGCAATACGAGGTCCTCGATGCTCTGATGTCCACCGAGCGCGACCTGGATCGCGTGCTGCGCCGGAACGTTCGGGCATAGCCGCATGTTGGCCAGCAGGCTGATGCCCTCGATGAAACTCTCGGCGTGTTCTTTCGGGCCGGTGATCACCAGCCATCCTGACCGGTAGCCCGCGACCCGGTACGCCTTCGACAACCCATTGAAGGTCAGCGTCAGCACGTCCGGCGCCACCGACGCCGTCGCGATGTGTTCGGCGTCGTCGTAGAGAATCTTGTCGTAGATCTCGTCGGAAAGCAGCAGCAGCTGATGCCTGCGCGCGAGATCGGCCATCTGAGTGAGGATTTCGCGGGTATACACCGCGCCGGTCGGGTTGTTCGGGTTGATCACGACGATCGCCTTGGTGCGGTCGGTGATCTTCGACTCCAGGTCGGCGATAT
>JAVRPX010000241.1:0-3270 GCA_032161985.1 Mycobacterium sp. | reverse complement strand
CCTGGAACGGCCAATGCGATCCGATGGCCAGGGATCGTTGTTCGTAGGCGCCGGCGACGAGCCGGAAGAGCAGTTGTGTTCCGGTGTCATCCAGCGGGGCGAAGCCGAGTTCGTCGAGGATGATCAGATCGACCCGCAGCAGGGATTCGGCGACGACGGGGTTGGGGAACAGGTTGTACCAGTCCTTGGGTGAGCGGTTGGAGGTCAGGATGAGCGGCCTGCCGTTGACGGCGCGGTCGGAGATCAACTCGTAGAGGTCGTCGGCATGCATCGCGGTGTGCTCGCGCATGGCGAAGTCGTCGAGGATCAGGACCAGCGGTTTGGTGTATTCACCGATGCGTTGACCCCAGGTGCGGTCGGCGTGACCGCCGGCGAGATCGGAGAGCACCCGGGAGGTCTTGGCGAAGCGGACGTCGCCGCCGCGGCGGGCTACGGCATGCCCAAGTGCTTGTGCGATATGGGTTTTCCCGACGCCGACAGTGAAGGCGACAGACTGCAACAGTTGCGTGCGGTCTTGCCGTGTGAGGTGCGGGTGGTGGTTGAGACGCACCCGTTGTTTGGTCGGCTGTTGGCGGCGAAGTCGTTCAAGCGGTGGAACGGCGTGTTGTTGTTGGTGATCGATTTGCCCGACGGTTCGCCGGGCACGATCCGCTGCGATGCCACCGATGTGTTGGGCGTCTCCGAGCCGGGCCCGCGGTCAGTGCTCGACGGTGCTGGGCTGCGGGCGCTGCGCCGGTTGGTGGTGCAGGTGGCGACGCGTGCCGAAGTGGGCGTGTCGGGGGTGGGCGCGCAAGTAGGTTCGCCTCGTCCCTGATCGCGGTCACGACTACAGGAGAGTGAACCCACTTGCGCGCTTTGAGAGTAGCTGTTCCACGCCAGCTTGCCTTTGGGCTGGGCGATTTACCAGTGCCGGCCTGTCGTTGGCAGGCGCTTCCCGAGGAGACTCGAACCCAGGTGCTGGGGTTGTTGGCTCGGTTGATCGCCCGTGGCGCTCTGGCCGAAGATCCCCGTCCCGGGGTTGGTGAGCGATGAGCGGGCAGAGGTCGGCGGGGACGTCGGTGCCCTCGCTGTTGTTGTCGACCGAGAAGGTCACCGTGTCACATCGTTCGCGGGATGCGTATGTCTATGTCCGCCAGTCGACGCCGTCGCAGATGATTCATCACACTGAATCCCTTGCCCGCCAGTACGAGTTGCGTGAGCGGGCGGTGATGCTAGGTTGGCCCGCTCATCAGGTCGTGGTGATCGACGCCGATCTGGGCCGCTCGGGGGCACAGAGTGCGGGGCGGACCGGTTTCAAGGAGTTGGTCGCCGATGTCGGTCTGGGCAAGGTCGGGATCGTGTTGGGCATCGAGGTGTCGCGGCTGGCCCGCAACAACGCCGATTGGTATCAATTGCTGGACCTGTGTGCGATCACCGACACGTTGATCGCCGATGCCGACGGGGTGTATCACCCGGCCGATTTCAACGACCGTCTGGTGCTGGGGTTGAAGGGGACGATGTCGGAGGCCGAGTTGCATCTGATCCGGTCCCGGCTGACCGCGGGGCTCAAACACAAGGCAGCCAAAGGTGAACTAAGGCAGGGGCTTCCGGTCGGTCTGGACTACGACGAGGACGACAAGGTGGTGCTGTGCGCCGACGAGGCGGTGCGCGAGGCGATCGTCACGGTGTTTCGCCGTTTCGAGGAACTCGGCTCCGCCCGGCAGGTGCTGATCCGGTTGCGGGAAGACGGGGTGCTGCTCCCACGCCGGCGCAACGGCTCCACACGCATCTTCTGGGCCCAGGCCACCTACCCCGCGGTGCACGACTTGCTATCCAACCCGGCCTACGCCGGGGCGTTCGTGTTTGGCCGTACCCGCACCGAGAAGCGGGTCGACCCCGAGAGCGGGACCGTGCATGCTCGGGATCGGCTGGTGCCGCGTGAGCAGTGGGAGGTTCTGATCCCCGATCATCATCGCGGGTTCATCACCTGGGAGACCTTCGAGGCCAATACCGCACGGCTGCGGGCCAACTGGCGCCGTCCCCGTGAGCTGGCCGGCGGCGCGGTGCGCGAAGGCCGCGCGCTGCTGCAGGGCCTGCTGCGCTGTGGGCGGTGCGGGCGGATCATGCAGACCTCGTACTCGGGCACCAAGGGCAACTGCCCACGGTACGTGTGTGCCCGGGCCAAGCAGCTCTATGCCGGTGAGCACGTCTGCCAGAGCATCGGTGGCGTCCGGTTGGAGAACACCGTCCTCGACGAGTTGTTCACCATCCTGGAACCGGCGGCGCTGGCCGCGACCGCGCAGGCGTTGGCCGAGGCCGACACCCACCATCGGCGCGATCTTGCGGTGTTCGCGTTGGCGACCGAACGGGCCCGCTACGAAGCCGACCGCGCGCAACGTCAGTTCGACAACGTCGAACCGGAGAACCGTTTAGTGGCAAGGACATTAGAAGCCACCTTGGAAACCAGACTGGCAGCGGTCCGCGCCGCTGAGAACAACCTGGCTGCCCAGCGCGCTCGGCGCCCGGTCGCGCTGACCGAACAGGAACTGGCGTGGATCACCACCGCCGGCGCGGACGTGCGCGCGGTGTTCGAGGCCCCCACCACCACGCTGCGCGAACGCAAACAACTCATCCGCGCGGTGATCGACGAGATCGCCATCACCGTCCGCGCCGAAGAACGCGTCGCGCAACTGCGAATACTATGGCAGGGCGGCGCGGGCACCGAAGTGTCGATGCCGATGACCAAACCCGGCCAGCATCTACGGGTGACTGACGAAGCAACCGTGGCCCTGGTCCGCCGCCTGGCCGAGCACTACGAGGACCGCACCATCGCGGCGATCCTGGCCAAGCAGAAGCGCCGCACCGCCACCGGCCTACCGTTCACCCGAGCGCGGGTGGCGATCCTGCGCGCCGGCCACGGCATCCCGGTCTACCAACCGCCGATACCCGATGTCGGAGCCGACTGCGACGATGTCGTCGTGGTCACCATCACCGCCGCCGAACAGATCCTCGGCGTTGCCCGGACCACCCTCTACCGCTGGATCCGCGACGGATTCGTCACCGCCGAGCAGATCACCCCAGGTGCACCCTGGCGCATCCGCATCGACCAAGCCCTGCGTGATCGGATCCGACCCGAGGTACCCGACGGCTGGCTCGGCCTCGACGAAGCCGCCGCGACACTCGGGGTCGCTCGACAAACCGTGTTGCACAAGGTCCAACGCGGCGAACTGCAAGCTGTCCACGTCAACCGCGGACGTCGCAAAGGGATCCGTATCCAGGTCATACCCGACC
>JAVRPX010000240.1:0-6931 GCA_032161985.1 Mycobacterium sp. | reverse complement strand
CGTCGCAGATGTGGGGTGCGGGCACGGCGTGTCGACAATTCTGATGGCACAGACGTTTCCAGATTCGCAGTTCGTCGGCATCGACTATCACGACGCGTCGATCGAGACCGCGCGCGAGCATGCCGCGCAAGCGGGCGTCACCAACGCAAGCTTCGAGGTGGCCGACGCGACGTCGTATGAAGGCGGTGACTATGACCTGATCGCCTTCTTCGACTGTCTGCACGACATGGCCAATCCGGCAGGCGCGGCCCGTCATGCGAGGCAGGCGCTGAAAGCCGATGGCCATTGCATGTTGGTCGAGCCGTTCGCGGGGGATAGCCTCGCGGACAATCTGAATCCCGTCGGCCGGGTGTTCTACGGGGCGTCCTCGCTCATCTGCGTACCGGTCTCACTCGCTCAGCATGGTCCGGCACTGGGGGCCCAGGCGGGTGAGGCCCGGCTCACGGATGTGATGGTCGACGGCGGCGGCTTCAGTCGGTTCCGTCGCGCCACGGAGACTCCGTTCAACCTCGTGTTCGAGGCTCGGCCTTAGCGGGTCGAACGCACCGCGCGCACGAACGATGCGACGGCCGCACCGATTTCGTCGGGGCTGTCCTCCTGGATGAAATGCACACCGGGCACCGAGACTTCGGTCTGGTTGGGCCAGGTGCGCACGAAGTCGCGGACTCGACCACGGATGAGTGCACCGGGCTCGCCGTTGATGAACAGCTTGGGCACATCGGATTCGGCTAGCCAGGCCCCGTAGTCCTCGACGATCGCGACGACATCGGCCGGCTCGCCCTCGATGGGGATATTTCGGGGCCACGACAACGTCGGACGCCGATCCTCACCCGCGTTGCGGAACGGCTTGCGGTAGTGGTCCATCTCCTCGTCGCTGAGCGTGCGCTGAATGGCGCCCGGCAGCACAGCCTCGACGAACATGTTGTTGTCCAACACCATCGCCTCGCCTCGCGGGGACCGAAAGCCCTGAAAAACAGCACGAACCGGCTCAGGGAAGTCCGACCAATCGATCGGCATCGCGACCGCTTCCATGTAGGCGATGCCTGCTACCCGGTCGCGGTGCCGGTTGGCCCAGTCGAAGCCCAACGCCGAACCCCAGTCGTGCAGAACGAAGATCACCCGGTCGCCGAGGTCGAGCGAGTCCCACAGCGTGAACAGGTAGTCGCGCTGTTCGGCGTAGTGATAGCGATCGGGTCCGGAGTCGTCCAGCTTGTCCGACCCTCCCATGCCGATCAGATCGCACGCGACGAGCCGGCCAAGCCCCTCCAGGTGCGGCATCACGTTGCGCCATAGATACGACGACGTCGGATTGCCGTGCTGGAAGACGATCGCGTCACCCTGGCCCTCGTCGACGTAGGCCATCCGCTTGCCGTTGACCTCTTTATACTGCAGCTGCCCGTACGGCTTGGCTCCTGGCATGGCTGTCTCCTCAATCTTGTTGGTCTGCTGAGAGTTTGGCGGCGGCTTCCCTGGCAACCCGGAGGATCCGTGTCGAGAACTTGGGGTCCGCGACAGCGCGGGACAACGCCATCCCGCCGACGCACATCGCCATCAGTGCAATGGCATCGTCGAGCCGATCATCGGATTCGTCGTCACCGCAGATCGCGGCCAGCGAGGTGCGCAATTCGTGCTCGTAACTCGCCCGGAATTGATCGGAGGCGTGCGCGGCATCCGAACTGAGCGTTGCGAAACCGCAACTGGTGGACAAATCGTCGCGGTGGGCGATGGTCAGGTAGCGCTTGGCCAGGCCGGTCAGTCGCTCGCTCCACGACTCGCCGCGCATCGGCTTGATCCAATGCGGACGGCCGGTGGTGATCGCCCGCCCGAACGCCGCGCTTGCAAGGTCGTCCTTGCTCGAGAAATGCGAGTAGAACGCGCCGTGTGTGAGTCCGGCGTCGCGCATCACCGGAACGATCGCCGCGCCGTCAAGGCCTTCCTCGCGGATCCGGCGCGCCGCGGCGTCCAGGATCTTGTCCAGTGATTCCCGCTTGCCTTCCGCACGCGCGCCAGCGATATTTCGCATGATTGGCATCATGCTAGTCGCATGATGTTCATCATGCGAGTGCCCTCGCAAGCGCATAATTACCTTGACATTCTGTCGAACAAGTGTTCGAATACATTCATGCGGTGGGACGGCCAGGGCGTCAGCGTCGACGACGGCGCCCTGCCTGGCCTGCAGCGCATCGGCTTTGTCCGCAGCGTCCGCACGCCGCAGTTCGAGGGCATCACGTTCCACGAGGTGCTGTGCAAGTCCGCGCTGAACAAGGTGCCCGACGCGGCGATGCTGCCGTTTCGCTACACCGTCAACGGCTATCGCGGCTGCTCCCACGCTTGTCGCTACTGCTTCGCCCGACCCACGCACGAGTACCTCGACCTGGACTGCGGCACCGACTTCGACACTCAGGTCGTGGTCAAGACCAACGTCGCCGATGTCCTGCGTCGCGAACTGCGCCGGCCGTCGTGGCAGGGGGAGACCGTCGCGCTCGGCACCAACACCGATCCTTATCAACGGGCCGAGGGACGCTACGCCCTGATGCCGGGGATCATCGGCGCGCTGGCAGATTCCGGCACACCGTTTTCCATCCTCACCAAGGGCGCACTGCTGCGCCGCGATCTCCCGCTGATCACCGAGGCCGCCCGACGCGTCGACGTTAGTGTTGCGGTGTCGCTGGCGGTCGGCGATCCCGAACTGCACAAGGACGTCGAACCCGGGACGCCGTCACCCCAGGCCCGCCTCGGGCTGATCTCCGCCATTCGCGATGCCGGCCTTGGCTGTCACGTCATGGTCGCGCCGGTGCTGCCGCGATTGACCGACTCCGTCGAGCACCTTGATGCGCTACTTGCCCAGATCGCCGAGGCCGGCGCGACGGGTGTGACGGTGTTCGCCCTGCATCTACGTGGCTCGACACGCGGGTGGTTCATGGGCTGGTTGGCGAAATCACACCCGGAGCTCGTGGGGGAGTACCGCCAGTTATACCGACGCGGCGCGTATCTGCCGTCGGACTACCGAAACATGCTGCACGACAGGGTCAAACCGCTGGTTGCCAAACACGGTCTGGCACCAAACCGTCGGTCCTTCCGGGGGGCCGAGGCCCCGGCACCCGTGAGCGCCGAGGTCCTGCAGCCAACGTTGTTCTAGCGACGTCGCCCGAGGGATTAGGGCCTTATGAAACGTGGTGCCGCATGTGGGACCACGTTTCCGGCGATGGTCATGGAGTCGCGACGTGTAGGTGCATGTCATTGTGCCTTGCGCTCGACGCGGGCAAGGTCGCCATCGACACGGTTGCGCTGGGTTTCGCGCCCGAAGTGCGTCACGGATAGAACCCGATTCGTTTCTAGCACTTGATGCGCTTGACCTGATAGAACGGCACGCCACGGTCGGCGGCATACTCGCGCGGGAGGCCAAGCACGCGTTCGCCGATGATGTTGCGCGCGATCTCGGTGGTGCCGCCACCGAGCGCCGCCGACTGCCGCGACAGGTAGCGCTCGCCGTACCTCAGCAGGTCATCGCCGACATCGACGACACCGGAGCTGCCGGCGAGCGCCAGCACCGTGTCGAACTCCAAATGATGGATCTCGGCGTGCATGACGCGAATGATCGAACCAGCCGCCGGGGGCAGCGAGCCGTCGAGAACACCGTGATACACGTGGTCGATGAGCTGCTCCCGCACCGCCCGGTGCACCAGCGCCCGGCCCGCCAGCTCGCGCGCACGCTCGTTGTCGGCCTGGCCCGTCTTCTCCAGCAGCTCGACATAGTCTATGGGCATGTCGGTCTTGCCCTCGGCGCCAATGCCACTGGCGAACTCCGAGCCGCCGCCGACCGCGCGCCGCTCGTGGTAGAGCTGCCGGGAGGCAACGTGCCAGCCCTCGCTGACCTCGCCGACGACGGCGTCGTCACCAAGTTCCAGGTTGTCGAAGAACTCTTCGCAGAACTCTTCGGAGCCGTTGACCTGCTTGATCCGCCGCAGTGTGATGCCGGGGCTGTTGATGGGAACCAGGAACATCGTCAGGCCCTCGTGCTTGGGCACGTCCCAATTGGTACGGGCCAGCATCAAGCCGTAGTCGGCAGCGAATGCGCTTGTGCTCCACGTCTTGGCGCCGTTGATCACCCACTTGTCGCCGACGCGGTCGGCGCGGGTGATGACGCCTGCCAGATCTGATCCGCCGCTGGGCTCCGACAACAGCTGCACGAGCACTTCGTCGCCGCGCAGTGCCGCCGAAATGTGTTGGCGCTTCTGCTCTTCGCTACCGGTGTCCAATATCGTCGCGGCGCAGATCGTGAACGTCGGCGTGTTGAGGATCATCGGCATCTCATAACCGCGCGCCTCGTTGTCGAACGCCTTCTGATACGCGATCGACATGCCAAGTCCGCCGTACTCGCGTGGAAAGCAGATGCCGGCGAATCCGCCTTCATAGAGCTTCTTCTGGAGTTCGCGAGCACGCTGCCAGGGCGCATCCTCACCCCGATCGGCTTCCGGCGGATTGTCCACATCGATGCGGGGCATATTGCCTGCCAGCCATGCCCTGGCCCGTGCGGCGAACTCGTCGACCGATTCCGCTGTTTCGGTGGGCACCGAAGTCGTCTCGGTCATGAGGCGGGCTCCAGTCCCCAGCTTGCGCGTGGGCCCAGCTTGGTGAGGTCATAGACCCGCAGGTTGTGGTCTTCGGGCGTGCCGAACATCGAGCGGTACAACGTGGCGCGCCGCAGGTACAGGTGCAGGTCGTGTTCCCACGTGACACCGATGCCGCCGTGCAGCTGGACGCAGTCCTGCAGCATGCCCGGAGCATGTTCACCCACATAGGATTTCGCCACGCTCGCGGCCAGCTCGGCACCGGGTGAACGCGCGGCCACCTCGGCGACCGCAGCGTGCGTCGTGGCGCGACAGGCCTCGAACCAGATTTTCAGATCGGCGTACTTGTGTTTGAGTGCCTGGTACGACGCCAGTGGGCGGCCGAAGGAATGCCGGTCGAATCCCCACTGGATGGTGAAGGCCAGCACCGTGTCGAGAATGCCGACCACCTCGGCGCACTGCAGGACCTGCGCGATCTGGCTCTGCCGCGCGATCAACTCCGCCGTCTTCTCTGCCGAACCGACGACCGCTGATGCGTCGACCTCGACGCCGTCGAAATACACTCGGGCGTAACGCTTCACCAGATCGATTGACCGCTGTGGCTCGACGCGCACGCCGGGTGAGTCCGTCGGCACCAGGAACTGGCGCACCGCGCCGTCGCACCGGGCGACCACCAGCAGGATTCCGCTTTCGGCGCCGGCCTCGACGCGGTCCTTCACGCCGTCGATGCAGAAACCCGTCGCGGTGGGGGTCGCGGTGACCATGGCTTCCAACGGCGACCATGATTTGCCCGGCTCATACACCGCCCAGGACGCCACGAGCTCACCCGTCACCAAGGATTCGATTGTCTCCTCGTGGTTTTCGGGCGCCTCGACCAGCCCGGCCAGCACGGTGCTGACCGGGTGCAGTGGTCCGGGTGCGACGGTCTTGCCTGCCAATTCCGCGACCAGCGCCAGATCCTGGACACCGTCGCCCGACACGCTGCCGCCGCCCAGTTTCTCCGGCACCAGCAGACTGGTCCAGCCCAGCTCGGCGGCCCGTCGCCACCAGTCGGCCTCGAAGGAGGCGCCTGCTGCGTGGAGTTCACGCAACCGGGTCAGCGATGCTTCCTTCTCGAGAAAGGACTGCGTCGTCGAGGCAAAGAGCAGGACCTCTGGATTGGCGACGTCGGTCATAGATCAGGTGAAGACGAGTGCGGGCACGTCGGGCTTGTGGACGATCTTGTTCTCGATCTTGAACAGGTCGATCATGTTGCCACCCATGACCTTTCGCTGTCCCTCCTCGTCGAGGCCCTGAAGGTCGTCGATCAGGTTGACCGGTTCTGCCAAGCCCTCCGGGTGGGGCCAGTCGGAACCGAAGATCACCCGGTCGACGCCGCACAACTCGGCCATCTGGGCGAAGTCGTCCTCCCAGAACGGCGCAACGTAGACGCCACGCCGGAACGCCTCGATCGGGTCCTCTAGGAACGATTGCGGCATCTTGCCGTAGACGTTCTTGAACTGCTTGAACAGGAAAGGCACCCAGTCCGCGCCGTTCTCGATCGACAGGATGCGCAGATCCGGGTTACGGGTCAGCGCACCGTGGCAGACCAGCGCGGCCATGGTGTCCTCGATGGGCCGCTTGCCCATCGCGACCATGCGGAACGACGTCGGCGCGAACGGCTTGAATTCGTCGCCTGGCTCCCAGTCGTTGAGGTACTCGGAGTAGCCGCTGTCCGATGCGTGCATCGACACTGGGATGCCGGCCTTGACGCACGCGTCCCAAAACGGGTCGAACTCCTCCGTGCCGAACGAGCGCGTGCCGCGCATTCCCGGCACCGGCGCAGGCCGGACAAGGACGGTCTTGGCGCCGCGCTCGAGGCACCACTCGAGTTCTTCGAGAGCGCGGTCGACTACGCCGAGGTTGATCACCGGGGTGGAGAAGATTCGGCCTTCGTAATTGAACTGCCAGGTCTCGTACATCCACTCGTTCAGCGCGTGAACGATGTCGAGGATCAGTTCGGGATCATCCTTCAGTCGCTCCTCGACGAGACTGGCCAGCGTCGGGAACATCAGCGTGTAGTCGAGGCCGAGTCCGTCCATCACCTCCAGCCGTGCTGCGGGGTCGCGGAAGGCGGGGATCGCCTTCATGGGCTTGCCCATCACCTCGCGGAAGCTCTTGCCGCCGCTGCCATGCCGGAAGTACTCCTCCTGTGCGCCGGGCCGGGCGACCACCTCGAAGGTCGGGTTGGGGATGTAGTCGCTGACTACGTTTCGCACCATGATCTTGGTGCGGCCGCGGACGTCGATGTAATCGATGACGCCCTTGCGGTGATCCGGCAGGAACTGCGTGAGCGCCTCTTTGGGCTCGTAGAAGTGGTT
>JAVRPX010000239.1:0-14519 GCA_032161985.1 Mycobacterium sp. | reverse complement strand
CGACCACCGCGTCGCCCACGCTGCGGCGCACGGGCCTGGATTCGCCGGTCACCATCGACTCGTCCATCTCGGCGGCACCGTCGACGATGACTCCGTCGGCAGGCACGCTGGCGCCTGGACGCACGATCACGACGTCGTCGACCTGCAGGTCGGCAGGTGCCACAGTCTCTACGGCCTCGCTGCCGTCTCCTACGACGCGCTCTGCCTCGTCGGGAAGTAGCGCAGCCAGCGAGTCAAGCGCCGACGTGGTCTGCGCCAGCGACCGCATCTCGATCCAGTGGCCCAGCAGCATGATCACGATCAGCAGCGCGAGCTCCCACCAGAAGTCGAGGTTGTGCGGAAGCACGCCCAGGCTGGCACCCCACGACGAGACGAACGCAACCGTGATGGCCAAGCCGATCAGCAGCATCATTCCCGGTGTGCGGGAACGGATTTCACTGATCGCTCCGGTGAGGAATGGGCGGCCACCCCAGAGGTACATCACGGTGCCAAGCACCGGTGACACCCATTGCGCTCCTGCGAACTCCGGCACGTTGTAGCCGAGGATCATCGCGAACATCCCCGACAGCGCCACCGTCGGGATCGCCAGCACGAGCATGGTCCAGAACAGCCGGCGGAACTGCGCGACGTGGTCTCCGTGGCCCGCGTGACCGTGCTCAGCGGTGTGCGCCGCGTGATCGGCGTGGGTCTGATGCTGCTGTGCGTGGTTGACCTCGGTCATGCTCGCCACTATATACCCCCTAGGGGTATATAGTCAGGCCCTTGCCCGTCACGCTTGTTGGCGATGTCGCATCCGCTGAACACGCCACTGGGCCGGTTCGGCATCGTGACGTCCGAGGAGGGCCCGCACCGCTGCATTGCCTCCATACCCGCGGGCGGGATGGTCAATCCCCTGACCGGCATGCCGACCGTCGCGCCGCTGGCGATGCTGGTGGACCACATCGGCGGTCTGGTCAACCATCACCGGCGTGGACCGGGTGAATGGACGGTGAGCAGCGAGTTGTCGCTGGAGCTCGCGCCGGACGTGCTGACGCAGATCGCCTCGGCGCCGGAGGTCCCGGTGATCGCGACCGCCCGACCGTGCGGGCGTAAAGGCCCCACCGCGCTCGGACTGTGCGAGTTCACCCACCGTGACTCCATGGTCGCGACCGCCACCGTGCGCTCGTTCTACATCCAGACCCCTGGGCATCTCGCCAAATGGCCCGAAGGCCCGACAGGTCCGCTGCCACCCGGTTCCCTCGCCGACAGGATGGCGGTCCGGGTCGCCGAGAGCGGCGGTGCGGGGAACGTCCTCGTGCAGGACCCGGAGCCGGTGCTGAACAACAGCCTGGGCATCGTGCACGGCGGCGTATCCGCGATGGCACTGGAGCTGGTCGGCTCGGCCGCCGTCAACGAAAACCGGGAAGATCGGCCGTTGAACACCGCATCGCTTCGGGTGAACTTTCTGCGCCAGTTCCGCAGCGGTCCCGAATCTCGTTATGTCGGAACACCGTTGCGGGCCGGCCGCAGCAGCGGTGTCGCAGAGGCCCGAGCGGTCGACGCCAACGGCAAGCCTGCGATCATCGCCCGCGTAACCGCCTACTGATGAGCACAGGTCTGCGAGACTGTTGCTCGTGCCTGCGGCGGGTCCCGATCAGACCGACGATTCCATGCGGGGTTCGGTAGGAATCTGCGTGACGGCGATCGTCGCGGGCGTGGTGATCGGATTCGTCGGCGGCGCGTTCCGCTGGTGTCTGCAGACAGCCGATGAGCTGCGGATCGACTTGGTCGACTGGGCGCACAGGTTACCGGGACCGGGCTGGCTGGTGCCCATGGCCGCCGCCGCGGCAGGTGCAACACTGGCCGCCCTGATCGTGCGGTGGGAGCCGCTGGCCGCCGGAAGCGGCATCCAGCATGTCGAAGCGGTTTTTCTGGGGGAGGCGCGGCCTCCGCTCATCCGTTTGGTTCCGGCGAAGTTCATCGGCGGTGTGTTGAGCATGGGATCTGGGCTCGTACTGGGCCGCGAGGGTCCGACGGTGCACATGGGTGCGGCGATCGGAGCCGAAGCGGCCCGGCGCGCCCGGTTGCCCGATTCCGAGGTCAGGATGATGCAGACGGCGTTGGGCGGCGCGGGCCTGGCGGTAGCGTTCAACGCGCCCATCGGAGGAGTCCTTTTCACCCTCGAGGAGGTTACGAAGTCGTTTCGGGTAAAAACGGTTCTGGCGACCCTTTTTTCGGCCGTTGCAGCTGTGGCCTGCTCACGGGTGATCCTGGGCAACCACGCCGACTTTCAGGTCGAACCCATCGGTGCTCCGGCGCTGGCTTGGTTGCCACTTTTCGTCGTCTTCGGATTGCTGACCGGATGTCTGGGTGCCGTTTACAACGGGTTGGTGTTGTGGTTCCTTGACCACGTCGGTGCGATACGCCGCATTCCGACCCTGGCGAAGGCTGCCATCATCGGTGCGATCATCGGGTTCGCGATGTTCGTTTACCCGCTCGCGGTGGGCGGCGGCGAGGACTTGACACAGCGGATCCTCGGCGGACACAACATAGTTCTGTCCGTCGTCATCGGAATCCTTGCGGTGCGGTTCGTTGCGGGCCCCCTGTCGTACTCGGCGGCGGTGCCCGGCGGACTGTTCGCACCGCTGCTGGCCGTAGGTGCGCTGTGGGGACTCCTGTTCGTCGGAGGCTTCAACGCGGTATGGCCAGGAGACACATCGCAGTTGGCCGTTCCGATGGCGCTCGTCGGAATGGCTGCCTTCTTCGGGGCTACCGTGCGGGCGCCGGTGACCGGCATGGTCGTCGTCACAGAGATGACGGCTACGACCGAGACGCTTGTGCCGATGATGGCCGCGACCGCTGCTGCCGTGTTCGCCGCGTATGTCGTGAAATCGCCGCCGATCTACGAGAGTCTTCGAGCGCGGATGCCCGACGAAGCGTCCATCGAACGACGCGGTGACGGCTAGCGTTCGGCCATGACTTTTAGACACGCCACCTCACTCACGAACGGCGAAATCGTCTAGGAGAATGACCTCGGCTCGATCAGGCGGGTGACCGCGGACAGCTTGCCCATCCTGTCCGGCATGTCCATCAAGCGGATCGTCATCAACCCCGGCGCGATGCGCACCCCGCATTGGCATGCCGACTGCAACGAGTTCACCTACTGCGTGTTGCATAGCGTTTCGTCCGGACAAAGGAGTCGCGATGCGCGAGCCAACAATGCTGCACCGATTGGCGGCCGAGTTCATCGGTACGTTCTGGTTGGTGTTCGGCGGCTGCGGCAGCGCGGTGTTCGCCGCGAAGTTCATGTCCGACGGCACTTCGGTCGGAATCGGGTTCCTCGGTGTCGCGCTCGCATTCGGCCTAACGGTACTCACCGGCGTGTACGCGGTGCGGCGCTGGCCCGCCGGGTGGAATGGAAGGCGCTGCCCGGTTACTGGATCACCCAGGTGATCGCCGGCCTGGTAGCAGGCATGGTGATCTACGTGATCGCCAAGGGCCAGGACGGCTGGACCGCGACAGGGCATATGGCCGCCAACGGTTTTGGCGATCACTCCCCCGGCGGGTACTCGTTCTGGGCGGTGATCGTCGCCGAGGTGGTCCTCACCGGTGTCTTCCTGTTGGTCATCCTCGGCTCAACCGATGACTGCGCACCGAAAGGGTTCGCGGGCTTGTCGATTGGCCTGACCCTGACGCTGATCCACCTGATCTCGAACACGTCGGTCAACCCGGCGCGGTCCACCGGCGTCGCGTTGTTCACCGGCGACGGCGCCCCAGCGCAGCTCTGGGTGTTCTGGCTGGCGCCGCTGTTGGGCGCGGCGATCGCAGGCATCGCCTACCCGTATCTGTTCGGGCGCAATGAAGAACTTGCTGACCGTCCGGTGCGCAACGACTCCCTGGAGGAAGCCGCTACTTAACCGGCGCCTTCTTCTTGGCGCGGCTGGCAGCCGTCTTTTCGGTCGTGGCGCCCTTGTTGGCCAGCTGGCCGCCTGAGTTCTCCAGGTGAGCGCGGACGAACCACTGGAACTTCTCGAGTTCGCCTGCATGCCCGATCATCATGTCCTGCGATACCAGATCCAGGTCCTCCAGCTGGTCGATGCCCTTTCGGGTGTCTTCGATCACGCCGGTGTAGACCAGGTCGAGCGCGGCAAGGTGAGCCAGCACAGTGTCGCGGTCCACGGAGTAGTCGTCCCACGTGCGGTCCCTGATGATCGCCCCTGGCGTGCCCTTGGGCGACTTACCCAGCGCCGCAATGCGCTCGGCGACTTCGTCCGCGTAGCCGCGCACCAGTTCAACCTGGGGATCGATCATCTCGTGGACGCCGATGAAGTTCGGTCCGACGACGTTCCAATGCACATGCTTGAGCGTGAGGTGGAGGTCGTTGTACCTGCTGAGCGCCTTCTGGAGCAGCTCGGCGACCTCAGCGCCTTCTTTGTTCGACATCCCGGGGACTGTGAATTGAGTCATCCGGCACGGATACCCGGACCCGATGGTCGGTAATCACGGCTACAGAGCGCGAAGGTTCGGTATCGGCAGCCGCGCCCCGAACCGCGGATTGAGCGCGAGCCCGCTGACCTCCAGCAGCCGCACCGCGCGGTGCCGATGCGGCCGCATTGGTTCGAGCAACTCCACCATCGCCGGATCGTCGATCGGATGGCCCAGAAGCGTCCAGCCGACCAACTTCGCCAGGTGGTAGTCACCAACACTCAATGCGTCGGCGTCGCCGAAGGCGCGCTGGGCGGTCTCGGCGGCCGTCCACTCCCCGACCCCTGGCAGCGACATCAACGCAGTACGTGCCTGCTCCGGCGGCCGGGTGGCCAGCCGCTCCAGTGAGTCGGCGCGCTGTGCGCACGTCACTATCGTGCGGGCCCGGCCGGGATCGACGTTGGCGCGGTGGAACTCCCACGACGGGATGCGCCGCCACACGTCGGCCGAAGGCGGCACCCGCATGTGGGCAGGCGCCGGTCCAGGCGCGGGCGATCCGAACTTGGTGATTAGCGCACGCCATGCGCGACGGGCATCCATGCCGGACACGCGCTGCTCCAGCACCGCAGGGATGAGCGACTCCAGCACCCGATCGGTGCGGCCAAGCCGCAGGTGCGGCACCCGCTGGTAGGCGGCGGCGATGGTCGGCTCGTCGGGCGCAAACCCGGACGCGTCATCGTCAGCTCCCAGCTGCGCAGGCAACGCCTCGGCGAATTCCGTTGCGCCCGTTCCCCATGCCTCACAGTCGACCCTATCGGGAGCCGACTTCGTGATGCGCACCGTGACCGGTCCGCTGCGCATCAGGCTGGTGCGCCAGATCGCACCGTCAGGGGCGACGTGATAGCACGGGTCGCCGCGGCCGCGGCGCAACGGCGACAGGGTCAGGCCAGGACTGGCCGGCCCGGTGAAGGCGACGCTGGCGGAGATGCTTTTGATGCTCCTCTCGTCCGCGCTATGCACTACGCCAGGCTATGCGACGGTGACGTCAGCTTTGTCCGGATAGAACGCGACGTGACCGACGATCTGGCCCACCGCGGGGTAGGGCTTCTCGTAGGTCCAGATCGCATCGTCGACGGTCTCGCCGCCCTCGGTGACGACGTGGAAGTAGCTGGCGTCGCCCTTGAACGGGCAGTACGTCTCGGTGTCGCTGGCCTTGAGCCGCGCGGCCACGACGTCACGCAGGGGGATGTACTGCACCGCGGGATAGGTGGCCTCTTGCAGTGTCAGCGCCTCGGTGGTGTCGGCCACCAATTCACCGTTGACGCGCACGGTGACGTGCTTGCCGGTCGGTTCGACGGTGATGGGATGTTCGGCAGTGGGTTCGAGTACTGGTCGATCGCTCATGAATATGCCAACGATGAAAGAGTGGTCCGTGATTCCTGACACATCGTTACGATCGCGGCATGACTGATCAGGAGCCGGCGTCCACGCAGGCCGACGTGAGCATCGACGCCTCGCCCGACAACGTATATGCGCTGATCACCGACCTTCCGACGCTGGCGTCCTTGGCCGAGGAAGCGGCGGCGATGGAGTGGCGCGAGGGCGACGCCGCCCGCCCCGGCGCGGTGTTCAAGGGACACAACCGCAACGGCATCCATCGATGGAGCACCAAGTGCACCGTCACCGCCGCCGAGCCAGGGCAGGTCTTTGCGTTCGACGTCCGCTACTTCGGTGTGCCCGTCGCGCATTGGCGTTACGACATCATCCCGGGGGGCGGCCCTGCCGACGGCGGGTGCCGCGTCACCGAGCGGACGTGGGACCGCCGCCCCGGCTGGTTCAGCAAGACGGCGTGGATCGGCACCGGAGTGCGTGATCGCGACGCGGCCAACGCCGCGCACATCAAGGTGACGTTGCAGCGGCTAAAGGACAAGGCCGAAGCGGGCTAGGGCCGCCCCGCGATCTTGTCGGCGACGACCGCGATGGGCGACGTCGTTGAACGGCCGCGTGCCTCATGCCAGTCGGCGGCCTTGTACGCCAGGTACATGCCCCGCACACCGATCCAGCGCAGCGGTTCGGGCTCCCAGTTGCGTGACCGGTGGCCGACCCACGGCAACACGATCAGCGGGCTGCGCTGATCGAGCACCAGGTCCGCCAGCGTGCGGCCTGCGAGGTTGGTGGCGGTGACGCCATGGCCGACGTAGCCGCCCGCCCACCCCAAACCGGTCGACTTGTCGAGGACGATGCTGGCCTCCCAGTCGCGAGGGACGGCGAGCACACCGCACCAGCCATGGGCGATCGGGATGTCACGGACCTGAGGAAGGATCGCGTGCAGCACCGCGGTGAGGAGCTTGATGGTGTGCTCGGGCACCCGGCCATCGACATCGGTTCGCGAGGCATACCGGTATGGCACGCTGCGCCCGCCGATCGCGATCCTGTTGTCGACGGTGCGCTGGGCGTAGAAGAAGCCGTGCGCCGTATCGCCGACGGTTTCGCGGCCCTCCCAGCCGATCGACGACCAGACGCTATCGGGAATCGGGCCGGTGGCGATCATCGAGCTGTTCATCGGTAGCCAGCGCCGCCGCAGCCCCCGCATCCGCGCGGTGAAGCCCTCGGTGGCGCGCAGCACGATTGGCGCGCTGACGGTGCCGAGCGACGTGACCGCGCGTCCCGACTCGATCGCGGTGACGGGTGAATCCTCGTAGACGTCGACACCGAGCCTCTCGACGGTGTCGGCCAAACCGCGTGCCAGCTGGGCCGGTTGGATACGCGCGCAGTGCGGCGTGTGGTAGGCCGACAGCACGCCGTCGAACTGAATCCGTTCGGCCGCTTCGGCTTTGGTCAACGGCGCGATGCCGTCGACCTTCCAGCTCAGTTCCTCGTCGATCTCGGCGGCCAGCCGCGACGCCTGCGCGGGGTTGCGGGCGATCTGCATGGTGCCGCCCTTGACGATGCCTGCGTCGACGCCCTCGGCCGCCGCGACGTCGATGACCTCGTCGACGGCCTCGTTGAGCGCCTGCTGCCACGCGAGCACGCGGTCGCGACCGTACAGCTGCGCCATCCGGTTGCGGTCACCTGGCACCAGCCCCGACAGCCAGCCGCCGTTTCGTCCCGATGCACCGAAGCCGGCGAAGCGGGCCTCGAGTACGGCGATGCGCAGCGACGGGTCGGCCTTCTTCAGGTAATACGCCGTCCACAGCCCGGTGTATCCGGCGCCGACGATGCACACGTCGGCGTCGCGGTTCCCCGGCAGCGGCGGACGCAGTGGCGGGTACTCGCTGAACCAGTTGGAGACGCGCCCGTTGACGAGACCTGCGGTAGACACCGTCCGATTCTGGCAGGGCTGGGCGCCAGTCCAAAACTTGTCGGACCACCGGTGCAGGCTGGCCCCAACGACGAGAGAAAGAGGCGCCATGTGCTGGCAATGCGACAACCCCGATCTCACCATCGAGGACTACTTCGACGAGGTCCGCGAGACGATTCGTACGCACGGCTGGATGGTGCAGTACGTCGAAAGCGACCGGGCCCCATTCGCCTACACGATCGGACTTCATGACTGGGGGTTCCCCGAACTCTCGATCACCGCCGTTTCCCCGCAGCGTGCCACCCGACTTCTGAACACGGTGGCCCGTCATGCCGTGGCAGGCAAGAACTTGACACCGGGCCAACAGATCAAGGTCCCCGCCGGACCACTCCTCGAGATCGTCGAGATGAGCCACCCCGACGCGCACCTGAATTTCGCCGTCGCGTTCGGCGGCCCCGAGATTCGGGCGCTGCAGCTCGTGTGGGCCGACGGTCGGGGGCGCTGGCCGTGGTCCGCCGCGTTCTGCGACGGTCGGAGAACGCAACCGGTGCTGGGCATCCGATCGAGAGTCACGCGAGCGAACCGGTAGTTGTCGGACCCCCGGCGCAAGCTGGCCGCAACTACGAAAGGGAGGTGCGGTCATGTGCTGGCAGTGCGACAACCCAAACGGCACGACCGAGGAGTATCTCGACGAACTTCGCGAGACGATCCGAGTGCACGGGTGGGCGGTGCAGGGCGTCGAAGAGGACCGGCGCCCATACGCGTACACGATTGGACTACACGACAGCGGTCTGGCCGAGCTGTTGGTCACGGGCTTATCGCCGCAGCGGGCGGCACGCGTGCTGAATGATGTCGCCGGGGCCGCGGTGGGCGGTCGCGTTCTGAAGCCCGGCGCGCACATCGCTGTCGGTGACGGGCCGCTCCTCGAGATAGTCGAAGTGGACCATCCCGATGCGCACATGAATTTTGCGATCGCGCTCGGGGGCCCCGACATTCGGGCGCTGCAACTGGTGTGGGCCGACGACCGCGGCCGCTGGCCATGGGCCGCGGGGTGGGGTCACGGCCGTCGGCGACACCCGTGCTGCGCGTGCGGGCTCAGAAGGCGTAGCGGTGGTACTGCGCCATGTAGCGCAGCACAGGCACGGGCCTCATTGCCATCAGCGTCAGCCGGTAGTACCACGGCACATGGGTGAACGCGTCGTCGTCGATCGCCGACACCCACGCCAGCAGCCGCACCCCTGGCACCGCCTCGGTGATGTCGTCGGGTCCGTCGATGCCCCAATGCAGTGTCGCTCCTGAGCGCCGCACCACGGTGTTGGTCCACTGCGACTTGATTCCGAGTCGGTTGAACGCGTCGAACTGCAGTTCCCCTGACGGAAAGCGGTCGACGATCCGGCGCAGCAGCGCGACGCCGTCCTCCTTGGTGAGGTACATGGTCAGGCCCTCACCGATGGCCAGCACCGGACGGTCGCCAGGAATGTCGTTGAGCCAGGCCGGGTCGGTGACCGACGCCGCGACGACGTGGTAGTGGTCGCGGGTCGGGTAGAGCTGGCGGCGAAGGTCGGCGACGTCGGGGTAGTCGACGTCATACCACTCGACACCGGGGCCGGGGTCCAGCCGGAAGAAGCGGGCGTCCAGTCCGCAGCCCAAATGCAGCACAACGGCCTCGGGGTGGGCCGCGAGGAACTGACGGGCCCAATTGTCGAAGTGCGCGCTGCGGGTGGTCACCGCAGGCGAGTTCGCCGCCGTGATCGCTGTCTTTTTCCAGTCGTAGTCGATTCGGTCGACGATCTCCTTGGCGAAGCGGTCGCCGAGGATCGGCTTCTCCAGGTCGGCATCCACCGCCTTGGCGTAGAACGTGGCCAGCATGGTCTGCGGCGCACCGGACAGGTCGACGTGCAGTTTCTCGGTCACGTCACCCGAGGCTAGTCCTGCGGCATTCGTAGTGGGTATCCACTAAACACTCATCGGCGTGGCGTTCAACGAATACCGTTGATAGACATGCGGATCGACGTGCACGCCCACTACTGGACCGACGGCTATCTCGACATGCTCGTCGACCCGGGCCGATCCTCCACGGCCACACAGCGCGGCATCGGAGCCGGCGGCGGCGCGGAACTCGACGCACGGCTGCGATTGATGGTTAGCGCCGGCGTTGACATGCAGGTGCTTTCCGCGGCACCACAATTGCCGTACGGCGACGACGCAGCCCGCGCCGTTGCCGCGGCATGCTACGTCAACGACGAGTACACGGCGCTGGTGTCGTCGCATCCGGATCGTTTTCGCGCGTTTGCGGCCACCCCGATGCCCCACATCGACGCCGCGGTCGCCGAAATGTGCCGTGCGATAGACGAATTGGGCATGGTCGGTGTGACGATGAACACCAGCATTCTCGATCGGGCCATCACCGATCCGCAGTTCGAACCGGTCTTCGCCGAACTCGGCGCGGCGCCATCCTGTATCTGCATCCCGTCGGCAATGGGGCGTGTTCGCCGCTGGTCAGCGACCATCACATCACCTGGATGGTTGGGGCGCCCTTCGAGGACACCATCGCCGCGATGCAGCTGATCACCGCGGGATACCTGCAGCGATTCCCCAAAGTGCGGATCATCTGCTCTCATCTCGGCGGAGCGTTGCCGATGATCCCGCTGCGCGCCGATGACCACCTCGCCTGGGAGGCCCAGCATTGCGATGCGCCATTGACTCATTCGGTGCAGACCGCACACCGATTTCCCCTATGAGGACGGCGACACGTTCGTCAGGGCTGTCGGCTATGTCAACGATGCGGCCGACCCGGGCCAGGCGCACGCCATTCTGGAAGCCAACGCCATGGCGCTGTTCGGGATTCGCGACTAGCTCGCCTTGCTCTTGCGCTTGGCGTCACGCAGGTCCACCCAAAACCGAGCGGCGTCTCGAATCGATTCCTCGACAGGCCCTGGCTCCCAACCCAATTCGCGGGTCGCCTTGCTGTGGTCCACCGGTGCCTCTGCGCGCATGAGCCGCAGCGACCCCAGCGAGAGCTGCTCATCGGTGCCACGCAGTTTCGCCTTGGCGCTGCCCGCGATGGCCAGTGCATAGGACACCGACAGCGGGAGGGACCTGGTCGGAGCGGGCACACCTGCCGCTTCTGCGGCGATTCTCACGACATCGGCGTTGCTGATCATCTTCTCCGAGACCAGGTACCGCTCACCCACCCGCCCGTGTTCGGCCGCCAAGACCATCGCGCGGGCCGCGTCGCTGACGCCGACCGCCTCGAGCTCGATCTTGTCCATCACGAACGGTAGCTTGCCGAACGCGGCCCCGGCGATGATCGCACCGTGCGGGGTGCGTCCCCAGTCACCGCTTCCGTAGGTCGTCGAGACCCCCATCGCGACGGCGGGCAGGCCCTGCTCTTTGGCGTACTGCAGCACAAGCTGTTCGGCCTGCACCCGCGAGCGGACGTATGGCGTCAACCCGCGGTCGACGATGATGTCGTCCTCGGTGGCGACATGTCCACGCCGTCGACCGACCGTCACGTAGCTGCTGGTGAAGATAAATTTACGGAGGCCCGCGACTATGTCTTTCTGGCTGGCCACGTCCAGGACGTTGCGGGTGCCATCGACGTTCGTGCGGAACAGCGGCGCAGGATCGCGCAGCCAGCCGCGAGTATCGACCACGCAGTAGTACACGTCGTCGACACCGGCCATCGCGTCGCGCAGAGTGTCGTTGTCCCAGATGTCGCCGACGAACCGAGTCACCTTGAGGTCGTCGATGCCGATGGTGTTCGCGCCGTCGCGCATCATGACACGCACGTCATGGCCGACCCCGGCAAGTTGGCGGGTGACGTGCGAGCCCAGGAATCCGTTGGCCCCGATGACCAGCTTCGCGCTCATCTACTTCGGCTCCATGTCGCCGGCCGAGCGGCTCCGGTCTCCGAACTGGCGCATCCATGCCGCCGCCTCGTCGGGAAGCGTGCCCAGTCCCTGTGCTTTGCGGCACCACTTCATCGTCGCGGAGACGAACCGCAGCGGGTTGTAGATGTCCTCCTGGCGACTCCACTGACCGTCGCCGGCGTAGGTGACGATCGAGATGTTGGTGGCGCTGATGATCGTGCCGTCGCCGGGGTCACGCATCGGGTTGTCGAGTTCGCAGATGATCCGGCCGGTCGACTCGTCGATCACCGACCACAGAGACGGGAACGACGTCATGTGGCTGCCGGGGAAGCTCTCCATGGTCTTCCAGATCCACGCGCGCACCTCTTCGCGCCCATGCATGGTGCCCGCGGCGTGCTCGACGTAGACGACGTCGGGTGCGTACTGCTGAACCCAGGGATCCCAGTCGCGGGTCTGCGCGGCACCGTCGACCGTCGCCTCGAAGTTCTCAAAGGCCGCGGCCAGCTCGTCGCGGGTGAAGGTCTTGCTCGTCACACCCAGAACTAGAACACGTTCTACCTACCTTTGTCGAGGCTGAAGTTCTATCGTCATGCTGTGTGAGGGCCCTCTTCGGGCTGATCCTGGCAGTGGCCGTTATCGCAGGTTGTGCGTCGAAACCGCACGACCCCGACTTCGCAGGTCTGCTCGACATCGGCGACGGTCGCGCGCTGTACATGAACTGCCAGGGCACCGGGTCGCCTGCGGTGTTCATCATCCCCGGTAAGGGCAGTCACGCCGAGGCGTGGAACGTCGTCGTGCCCGCCGGCGACCCGATCCAGTCGTCGCCCCACGACCTCATCGGTCATGCCGAGCTCCGGACAAGTCCGATCGCTACGCAGCCGACCGTCGCGAAGACGACCCGCGTATGCACCTACGACCGGCCCAACACCGGCTCAAGCGGGTCCACCCCCGTTCCACAGCCGCACTCGATCCAGCAGGACGTCGACGACATCGTGAAACTGATTGCAGCGGCCCATCTTCCGACACCATTGGTCGTGGTCTCCCATTCCTACGGCGGACTGATCGCCGATCTGCTGGCCCGCGCTCACCCCGAGTTGGTTAGTGGTCTGGTCTTCGTGGATCCGACTTCGGAGTTCCTACCGAGACTGGGTCGACCAGAACAGGACGCCGAGTTGAATCGCACGGCGCGAGCGCCGCTGCCCCAGCCCGACGGTGAAGGCTTCCTCGCCGTCGATGCATACGCGCGTCTCAAGGTGGCGCCGCCATTGCCGAAGGTGCCTGCGGTCGTGCTCAGTTCGGACAAGCTTCCGCCACCGGCGGAGCAGCGGCCCGACGACTACACCAAGTTCCAGATTCATCAGGCGAACAGCCTCCTGGCCGAGACCCTCGCGACGGAGAATGTGATCGTTCCTGGCAGCGGCCACGACATCATGCTTTACGCGCCACAGGTCGTCGCCGAAAAGATCGTCGCGATCGTGGACGAGGTGCGGTGACGAATGTGTGACGTCGGGTGACGCGGGAACTAGCAGAACCCAACTCGCGGTTGTACGAGTAGCCAACTTAGGAGGGTCTGTGGCGCAGAACTACAACAAGAATCCCGCGGCGGTCGACGCTCTGTCACCCGAGCAGTACCAGGTGACGCAGAAGAACGGCACCGAGCGACCGTTCACCGGCGAGTACTGGGACAACCACGAGCCGGGCATCTACGTCGACGTGGTGTCGGGCGAACCGTTGTTCGCTTCGGTCGACAAGTTCGACAGCGGCACGGGCTGGCCGAGCTTCACTCGGCCGATCGACGACGGCAACGTTGTCGAGAAGCGCGACCTGTCTCACTTGATGATCCGCACCGAGGTGCGCTCTGCGCACGGCGACAGCCACCTGGGACACGTCTTCAATGACGGTCCGCGCGCCGAGGGTGGGTTGCGCTACTGCATCAACTCGGCTTCGCTGAGGTTCATTCGTCTCGACGACCTCGATGCCGAGGGATACGGCGAGTACAAGAAACTGTTTTCGACTTCCGGCGGGCAGGAGCGAAGCGACCGGGGGCAGATAGAGGAGGCACAGGCGTGACCGAGTACAAGAAGGCCATTCTGGCGGGCGGCTGCTTCTGGGGCATGGAGGACCTGATCCGCAAACAACCCGGCGTCGTTTCAACGCGGGTCGGCTACACCGGTGGGCAGAACGCCAACGCGACCTATCGCAATCACCCAGGACATGCCGAGGCGATCGAGATCGTCTACGACCCGTCCCAGACCGACTTCCGCAACCTGCTGGAGTTCCTTTTCCAGATCCACGATCCGACCACGAAGAACCGCCAGGGCAACGACGTCGGCGCCAGCTACCGGTCGGCGATCTTCTATGTCGACGATGAGCAGAAGAGCGTCGCGCTGGAGACCATCGCCGACGTGGACGCATCGGGCCTGTGGCCGGGCAAGGTGGTCACCGAGGTGACGCCTGTGAGCGACTTCTGGGAAGCCGAGCCTGAGCATCAGGACTACCTCGAGCGCTACCCGAGCGGGTACACGTGCCATTTCCCGCGGCCGGGCTGGAAGCTGCCGAAGCGCGCGGAAGTCTAAGCAGCCGTCTCGCGACGGCGCACAGTGATCAGGCCGCCGTCCTTGGGCGTGAAGGCGATGCCCCGGAAATGGATCTTCTCGCCCGGGGCGTCGTCGGTCTCAATCACGAAGTGCCGCAACACTGTCCGCAAGACCACATCCATCTCGACATTGGCGAACGCGGCGCCGATGCAGCGGCGGGTTCCGCCACCGAACGGCACCCATGCCGTCGGCGCCCTGGTGCCGACGAATCGATAGGGGTCGAAGCGTTCGGGATCCGGGAACACGTCGGCATTGGCATGCACGTTGGCGATGGCGATCATCACCGTGTAGCCGTGCGGAATCCGCCAGTCGCCCAGATCGAAGTGGGGCGCCTGGACGTGGCGG
>JAVRPX010000238.1:0-14564 GCA_032161985.1 Mycobacterium sp. | reverse complement strand
TGTGACTGGCTACCAGACCGGCCCGGTGTACTTCTCGCCCGGGCCCTGTCCGGGTTCGTCTGGTGCCGCGCTGGATTCACGGAACGCCAACTGCAGTGTCTTCAGCCCGTCGCGAACCGGACCGGCGTGCGGGCCCAGATACTCGGCCGAGGCGGCGACCAACCCGGCCAGTGCGGTGATCAGCCGGCGCGCCTCGTCGAGATCGCGGTGCGGGCTGTCTTCGGGGTCTTCGGCCGACAGCCCGAGCTTCTCGGCAGCAGCGCTCATCAGCATTACGGCCGAGCGGGTGATCACCTCCACCGCGGGGATATCGGCCAGCTCACGGATGTCAGGAAGCTCGGTCATGCCTGCTAGACTGGCATGCGCGACCGTCCCGGCGTACGCCAGGGACAGCAAGTGGAGTCCCACTCCCACCGCTGACCATAATGGTGCAGCGGTCCGGTCACAGGCATCCGATGCCTGTCCTGGTCGGCTTCGGGCCCTGCTTTGAGCAGGGCCTTTCTGTTCGGAAGAGCGGAATGCTGATGGGTGTTGGGCTCCGAGAGGACAACATAGGAGGCCCCATCAGCACTGAGACCCGCGTCAACGAGCGCATCCGCGTACCCGAAGTCCGCCTGATCGGACCAGGTGGTGAGCAAGTAGGCATTGTGCGCATCGAAGACGCTCTCCGCGTCGCCGCGGATGCCGATCTCGACCTTGTGGAAGTAGCTCCAGACGCCAAGCCGCCGGTTTGCAAGATCATGGACTACGGCAAGTACAAGTATGAGACGGCGCAGAAGGCACGCGAGTCTCGCAAGAACCAGCAGCAGACCGTCGTCAAGGAACAGAAGCTGCGACCCAAGATCGACCCCCATGACTACGAGACCAAGAAGGGTCACGTCGTCCGCTTCCTGGAGGCGGGGTCCAAGGTCAAGGTGACGATCATGTTCCGCGGACGCGAGCAGTCTAGGCCCGAGTTGGGCTACCGGGTGCTGCAGCGGCTGGGCGCCGACGTAGCCGACTACGGCTTCATCGAGACGTCCGCCAAGCAGGACGGCCGCAACATGACGATGGTGCTGGCACCGCACCGCGGCGCGAAGACTCGCGCCAAGGCGGCGCACGACGCCGACGCACCGCCGGCCAGGCGAGCAGAACCCGCCCCGGCCCCCGCGCCGGCGGCCGCACCCGAAGACCCAGACGTATCGCAGACCGATACACCACAGAACTGAGGACATATATGCCCAAGGCCAAGACCCATAGTGGCGCTTCGAAGCGGTTCCGGCGCACCGGAACCGGAAAGATCGTGCGCCAGAAGGCCAACCGTCGGCACATGCTCGAGTGGAAGCCCAGCACCAGGACCCGCCGGCTGGCGGGTCGCACCGAGGTGTCGGCCAACGACAAGAAGCGCGTCAACAAGCTGCTGAACGGCTAATTAGCCCGGCCCGTACGAAAGAGGAACCTTCCATGGCACGCGTAAAGCGCGCAGTCAACGCTCAGAAGAAGCGGCGCACAGTACTCAAGGCATCCAAGGGCTACCGCGGTCAGCGGTCGCGGCTGTACCGCAAAGCCAAAGAGCAGCAGCTGCATTCGTTGACCTACGCCTACCGTGACCGGCGTGCCCGCAAGGGCGAGTTCCGCAAGCTGTGGATCTCCAGGATCAACGCCGCGGCCCGCGCCAACGACATCACGTACAACCGGCTCATCCAGGGTCTGAAGGCCGCCGGTGTCGAGGTGGACCGCAAGAACCTGGCCGAGATCGCGGTCAGCGACCCGGCCGCCTTCACCGCGCTGGTCGAGGTCGCCAAGGGCGCGCTGCCCTCCGATGTGAATGCGCCGTCAACTTCGACCGATTCCGGAGAGGCCGCCTGACGCTAACCGAGCGCTCCGCTCGGGTGGCGGCTGCGATCAAGCTGCACCGCCACATCGGACGACGCCGCGCCGCCCGCTTTCTCGCCGAGGGACCCAATCTCGTCGAGGCCGCGTTGCGGCGCGGACTCGTTTCGGAGGTCTTCGTGACCGAAGCAGCGATGGCGCGATTCGGCTCTCTGCTAGCTGAGGTACCGGTGCACGAGGTGACCGAACGCGCCGCGAAGGCGTTGTCGGACACGGTGACTCCGGTCGGACTCGTCGCAGTGTGTGCGACGCCCGATGTGGCCCTGGCCGACGTCGTCGCTGACGGCCCACGGCTGGTGGCCGTCGCGGTGGAGATTTCCGAACCTGGCAACGCGGGCACGCTGATACGCATCGCGGACGCGATGGGCGCCGGTGCCGTGGTACTGGCCGGGAGCAGCGTCGATCCCTACAACGGAAAATGCCTGCGGGCGTCGGCGGGCAGCATCTTCTCGATACCGGTGGTGACCGAACCCGATGCGGGGCAGGCCGTCACGGCGTTGATGGATGCCGGCCTTCAGATGCTGGCAACCACCGTCGACGGCGAGGTCAGTCTCGACGACGCCGCGCTGGACTCGCCGACCGCATGGCTGTTCGGGCCGGAATCACACGGCTTACCAAGCGAATTGGCGAAAATGGCGACGCATCGGATCCACATACCGATGCCGGGCAGCGCCGAGAGCCTCAATGTGGCGTCGGCCGCCTCGATCTGCCTGTATCAGAGCGCACGGGCGCACCGTTTCGCGAGCTGAGTGTGCGGTTTCATACGCGACACGCGGCCGCGGGCTTATGAATCCGCACACTCGCGTTGCCTAGTTGAGCAGGCCCCTCGCCACATGCGTGATCTGCACCTCGTTGCTACCGGCGTAGATCATCAGCGACTTGGCATCGCGGGCCAGCTGCTCCACCCGGTATTCGGTCATATAGCCGTTGCCGCCGAACAGCTGCACCGCGTCCATCGCGACGTCGGTGGCGGCCTGCGAGCAATACCACTTGATCGCCGACGCCTCAGGCAGCGAGATCTGCTTACCCGTCTGCATAGCCTCGATGACGCGAAACAGCATGTTGCGTACGTTTATTCGGGCCAATTCCATGTTGGCCAGCTTGAGCTGGATCAGCTGAAACTGGCCGATCTCCTGCCCCCACAGCTTGCGGTTCTTGGCGTAGTCGACACACAGCCGCAGACACTCCTCGATGACGCCAAGCGCCATCGCCGCCACCCCGATGCGTTCGGTGGAGAAGCTCGACCGTGCGCTTTCCCGCCCGTCACCCGCGGCGTTGTCCTCGGTCTCACCGAGCAGCCGATCTCGGCCCAGCCGCACGTTGCTGAAGAACAGCTCGCCGGTGCGTGAACTGTGAATACCCATCTTCCGGAACGGTTTTGACTGCACAAAGCCGTCCATACCACGGTCCAGCACGAAGGTCAGCACCTTGCGGTCGCGCTTGTCGGCGCCATCACGTTCGTCGAGCTTCGCGTACACCACAACGACATCGGCGTCGGGGCCGTTGGTGATGAAGGTCTTCTGCCCGTTGAGGATGTAGTCGTCGCCGTCGCGCACGACATAGGACGTCATGCCGCCGAAGGCATCCGAGCCGGAGTCTGGTTCGGTGATCGCCCACGCGCCGACCTTGTCGTAGGTGACGAGATCCGGCAGCCAGCGCTGCTGCTGGGCGAGCGTGCCGCGACCCATGATGGTGGGCACGGTGAGCCCGAGGCTGACGCCCATCCCGGTGACGACGCCCATGCACACCCGGCACAACTCGCTGACCACGACGAAACCCATGCCGGCCGAGGCGCCGTCTCCGCCGAACATGCCACCAGATGATGGCTTTTCAGAGGATTGGCCGCCATCCCGCAGCCGGGCGAGCCGTTTGTTCAGCGAATCGCGCGCCATATCCGCGATACCGAACGTCGCGAACAGCTTGCGAATGATGGGATAGGGCTCCATCTCGCCGCTTTCCAGCGCGTCGACGTGCGGGCGGACTTCTTTTTCCACGAACTCGCGCACGGCATCGCGCACGGCGACGTCGACATCAGACCACTCGAGCATGCAATCAGGCTGCCTTACTGCGTCCGCGTGCCGGACGCAGGCCCGCCAAAGAGAACGTGGTGTGCACCAGGGAGCCGGCTCGATCGAGCAGTGTCTTGCGCGGCGGGACGTAGTGCATGGGCAGGTCGCGCCGGTCGCGTGGCGGCGACATGAATGCGGGTGCCTCGACCAGCGGGGCGTCGTCGGGAACGCGGCCGTTGGCGCGGCGGTAGGCGGCGAGTGCGCGCGGGTGAAGCCGGATCTCGTCTGGCACGACGACGAACGCCATTTCGACGAGCTTGCCGAATATCCGCAGCAGCACCTCGTCGCCGGGCGTCCACCGCATGCCTGCCTTCTCGCGCAACGCTTCGTCGAACAGCCCGGCCGCGATCCAGCGCTGAGCGCCGACCATCGGCCTGAAGAGCTGATCCCAGATCGGGGTTGGCATCAGCACGAACCACGGTTTGGGGATGCGGATCGCGAAGATGTCCAGGGTGGCCTTGTTGATCTCGAGTTCTTCGCTGCAGTTGCGATCCCAGTACGCCTGAAATTCCTCCCACGACTTGGGCACCGGCCGCATGCTCATCCCGTACATCCGGTACCACTGCACGTGCTCGTCGAACAGCTGGCGCTTCTCGGCCTCGGTCAGGCCACCACAGAAGTACTCGGCGGTCTTGATGATCAGCATGAAGAAGGTGGCGTGGGCCCAGTAGAAGGTCTCGGGGTTGAGTGCGTGATAGCGACGACCGTCGGCGTCGATGCCCTTGATGGTCTTGTGGTAGCTCTTGATCTGCTGCCCGGTCTGCGCGGCGCGGTCGCCGTCGTAGACCACGCCCATGATCGGGTACACCGAGCGCGCGACCCGCTGCAACGGCTCGCGCAGCAGGATGGAGTGGTCCTCGACGCCCGCGCCGAGCTCGGGATACATGTTCTGGATCGCACCGATCCAGACGCCGAGCATTCCGGTGCGCAGATCGCCGAAGTACTTCCACGTCAGTGAGTCGGGACCCAGTGGCCCGCCGGTATTGGCGGTCGTCGTTGAACGCACGACACAACGATAATGTTGACAACGCACGTTGTCTATCATTTGCGGGCGCGTCGCGCCGTACTGTTATGTACCGGCTACCGACGTGCCACACGCGTGTGACCAGCCCGTTCGTCACTCGATTGCCGGTCGCGAGAAGTGCCACATACGCTTGCGCTGTGAATGTCGAGTCGTTCGACGAACGATCCGGCGGTATCGGAGAAATCGACGAGGTCGCGGATCGCCCGGTCGAGTCGCGACGGTCATCCGGACCGGTGGCGTGGCTGAAGGACACCAATCACAGCCCGGCCGTCGTCGCTTTCCTGCGCCGTGCGCGACGGGCGCTGCCGGGCGACCCCGATTTCGGAGACCCGCTGTCGGCGGACGGTGTTGGGGGTCCACGCGCCGCCGCCAGGGCGGCCGATCGGCTACTGGAACGTGAGGCCGCCTCACGCGAAGTGAGCCTGGGAGCGCTGCAGGTGTGGCAGGCGCTGACGGAGCGGGTGTCGGGTAAGCCAGCGAATCGTGAGGTGACGCTGGTCTTTACCGACCTGGTCGGCTTCTCGTCGTGGTCGTTGAGCGCCGGTGACGATGCGATGCTGAAGTTGTTGCGCCGCGTTTCTCAGGTGGTCGAGCCACCGCTGTTGGAAGCGGGCGGCCACATCGTCAAGCGGATGGGGGACGGCATCATGGCGGTGTTCGCCCAACCCGGCACGGCGGTGCGCGCCGCGATCGTCGCGCGGGATGCGGTGAAAGCCCTTGAGGTGGATGGCTATACGCCGCGGATGCGGGTCGGCATCCATACCGGCCGTCCACAGCGCATCGGTTCTGACTGGCTCGGGGTGGACGTCAACATCGCGGCACGGGTGATGGAGCGGGCCACCAAGGGCGAACTCGTGGTGTCCGGGCGCACACTCGAACAGATTTCCAAGGAAGACTTCGAGACGCTGGGCGTGACGGCCAAACAGCTTCGCAGACAAGTCTTTACAGCGAAGCAGGACGGCGTGCCTGCCGATCTCCCCATGTACCGCTTGAAAACTCGCAGGCAGTTGCCAGGCGGCGATGAGGATGACGGAGATACACCGGACGCATAGTGGTTCTCTAGATGTTGCTCCGACTGCTCGCTCGGCTGGCCCGGGTTCGCGTCGCCGTCGCATATGCGGTGATCGTGACCTGCGTCACCGTAGCTCTCTACGTCCTCGGCCCGCAGGTGCAGGACCGGGTGATCAGCCATGTCAGCACCAACCTGCACAACCTCAGCCGTGGGCATTTCGGGACGCTGTTGGACAGTGCGTTCGTCATCGACGCCGGGCCGATGTATGTGTGGCTACCCGGGCTGGTCTGCCTGCTCGCGCTGGCGGAGTTGATGTGGGGCAGCGTCCGGTTGGTGGTGGCCTTTGCGGTCGGGCACGTCGGAGCCACGCTGCTGGTCGCCGCCGGTCTGACCGCGGCGGTGGAACTGGGCTGGCTGCCGGTGTCGGTCAGCCGCGCCACCGACGTCGGGATGAGCTACGGGGCCACGGCGGTGCTTGGCTCGCTTACCACGGCGATACCGCGACGCTGGCGGCCCGCGTGGGTCGGCTGGTTGCTGGCCGCAGGGGTGGGGGTGGTGGCTGTCGGACGTGACTTCACCGACGTCGGTCATGCGGTGGCGTTGGCGCTTGGCATGTTGGTGTCGACGCGGTTGGGTCGGCCGCACCACTGGACGCCTGCGCGGTTTGTGATGCTGGGGGCAGCGGCCGCGTTCGGCTACTTGGTGCTGGCAAGCACCGATCTGGTCGTCGCGACGGCTGCGGGCTTGGCCGGTGCTGTGATCGGCGAGTGTGCACTGAGGGCATGGTCGAGGTGCAGATCCGCGCCAAAGGCCGCCGTTCGAGCCGTGGCACCGGAAAGTAATGCCTTGGAAGCGCGATCAGGCCATCGCCTATGATCTTCGGGTGGCTGAGCAGCCCATAGACCTGTCAGAAGAAGCGTTGACCAAAGCCGTCAGCGCGGCTCGGCATGCCTTCGATCTGACCGCGGATCTGGACGAACTGGCGCGCGCCAAGACCGAGCATCTCGGCGACCGGTCGCCGATCGCATTGGCCCGCCAGGCGCTGGGTTCGCTGGCCAAGGCTGACCGCGCGGACGCAGGCAAGCGGGTCAACGTCGCGCGCGCCGAGGCCCAGCGCGCTTACGACGAGCGATTGGACGCCCTGCGTGCCGAGCGCGACGCGGCGGTGCTTGTCGCCGAAAGCATCGACGTGACTCTGCCGTCGACCCGGCAGCCGATCGGCGCCCGCCATCCGATCACCATCCTGGCCGAGCACATCGCCGATACGTTCGTCGCGATGGGCTGGGAGCTGGCCGAAGGACCCGAGGTCGAGACCGAGCAGTTCAACTTCGACGCGTTGAACTTCCCGCCCGACCACCCGGCGCGCAGCGAGCAGGACACCTTCTACATCTCGCCCGATGGCTCACGCCAGGTGTTGCGTACCCACACGTCGCCGGTGCAGATCCGCGCTCTGCTCGAGCGTGACCTGCCGGTCTACATAATCTCCATCGGCCGAACGTTCCGCACCGACGAACTCGACGCGACCCACACCCCGGTCTTTCATCAGGTGGAAGGACTCGCGGTGGACAAGGGCCTGACGATGGCCCACCTGCGCGGCACGCTCGACGCATTCGCCCGCTCAGAGTTCGGCCCGCAGGGTCGCACCCGATTCCGCCCGCACTTCTTCCCGTTCACCGAGCCGTCCGCCGAAGTGGACGTCTGGTTCGAAAACAAGAAGGGCGGTCCCGGCTTCGTGGAGTGGGGCGGCTGCGGCATGGTCAACCCGAATGTGTTGCGCGCCTGCGGCATCGATCCAGAGATTTACTCCGGATTCGCGTTCGGCATGGGGATGGAGCGGACACTGCAGTTCCGCAACGGCATTCCCGACATGCGCGACATGGTCGAGGGCGATGTCCGGTTCTCGCTGCCGTTCGGGGTAGGGGCCTGATGCGGCTTCCGTACAGCTGGCTGCGCGACATCGTTCAAGCCGGCGCGCCGGGGTGGGACGTGCCGTCCGACGAGCTGGAGGAGACGCTGATCCGGATCGGTCACGAGGTCGAAGAGATCATCCCGGTCGGGCCGGTCACCGGGCCACTGACCATCGGACGCGTCACCAAGATCGATGAACTCACCGAGTTCAAGAAGCCGATCCGTGCTGTCAAGGTCGACGTCGGTGAAGCCGAACCTCGCGATATCGTCTGTGGTGCAACCAATTTCGCCGTCGGCGATCTGGTCGTGGTGGCGCTGCCCGGTACCGTGTTGCCCGGCGACTTCACCATCGCCACCCGCAAGACTTACGGCCGAACATCCGACGGCATGATCTGTTCGACTGCCGAACTCAACTTGGGCACAGACCATTCCGGCATCCTGGTGTTGCCACCCGGCACCGCAGAACCGGGGGCCGCGGCCGCCGATCTGCTGGGCCTCGACGATGTGGTGTTCCATCTGGCGATCACGCCGGACCGCGGCTATTGCCTGTCGGTGCGCGGCATGGCTCGTGAGATCGCCAACGCCTACGACCTGAATTACGTCGACCCCGCCGATGTACCACCCCTGCCCGCCGACGGCGAAGCCCTGCCAGTGACCATCGAGCCCGGTACCGGCGTGCTGAGGTTCGGACTTCGGCCGGTCACGGGTATCGACCCGACTGCCGTGTCGCCGTGGTGGTTACAGCGACGGCTGCTGCTCAGCGGTATCCGCGCGATCTCGCCGGCTGTGGACGTTACGAACTACGTGATGCTCGAGCTGGGTCACCCGATGCACGCCCACGACCGCATCCTGATCACCGGCGGCTTCAAGGTTCGCTTCGCCGAGCCGGGGGAGACGGTCGTCACGCTCGACGACGTCGAGCGCAAGCTCGACCCCGGCGATGTGCTTATCGTCGACGACATCGCAACGGCTGCGATCGGCGGTGTGATGGGTGCAGGCACCACCGAGGTGCGCGACACCACCACCGACGTACTGCTGGAAGCGGCGGTATGGGATCCGGCCGCGGTATCGCGCACACAGCGACGCCTGCACCTCTACAGCGAGGCGGGCCGACGGTACGAACGCTTCGTCGATCCGGCGATCTCGGTTGCTGCGCTGGATCGTTGCGCTGCGCTGTTGGCCGATATCGCCAGCGGCACAATCGAACCCAAGCTGACCGACTGGCGCGGTGACCCGCCGCGCGAGCACTGGTCGCACCCACCGGTCAGCATGCCGATCGACCTGCCCGACCGAACCGCGGGTGTCGACTATCCAACTGGCACCACGCAGAAGCGGCTGACCCAGGTCGGCGCCGACGTGGTCGTCGACGGCGGCCGGGTAAGGGCGACGCCGCCGAGCTGGCGGCCCGATCTGCGCGAGTCCGCCGACCTCGTCGAGGAAGTGCTGCGGCTGGAGGGGCTCGAGATCATCCCCTCCGTGCTGCCACAGGCGCCTGCCGGGCGGGGCCTCACCCCGACCCAGAAGCGCCGCCGCGCCATCGGAAAATCCCTGGCGCTCAACGGCTATGTCGAGATCCTGCCGACGCCGTTTCTCCCTTCGGGAATCTTGGACCAGTGGGGTCTGCCCGCAGACGATCCGCGCCGCACGACCACCGCGGTGCTCAACCCGCTGGAAGCCGATCGGCCGCAGCTGGCTACCACACTGCTGCCCGGACTGCTGGAAGCCTTGGGGCGCAACGTGTCCCGCGGTGCTGTGGACGTCGCGCTCTTCGCGATCGCCCAGGTCGTCGAGCCGACCTCGGAAACCGGTGCCGTCGCACGCATTCCGAACGACCGTCGGCCCACCGACGAGGAGATCGCCGTACTGGACGCGTCGCTGCCGCACCAGCCGCAGCACGTCGGCGTGGTGCTGACCGGACTGCGGGAACCCGCGGGCCCGTGGGGCCCCGGCCGTCCGGTGGAGGCCAGGGATGCGTTCGAGGCGGTGCGCGTCATCGGCCGTGCCGCCGGTGTCGAGCTGACGCTGCGGGCAGCGCAGTACCTGCCATGGCATCCGGGGCGCTGCGCCGAGGTTGTCATCGGTGACACGGTCGTCGGCCACGCCGGCCAACTGCATCCCGCCGTCGTGGAGAGGTCCGGCCTGCCCAAGGGCACCTGCGCGGTCGAGTTGGATCTGGACGCTATCCCGATCACCGAGGCCCTGCCCGCGCCTGCCGTATCGGCGTTCCCGGCGGTCTTCCAGGACGTCAGCCTGATCGTCGGCGAGGACGTGGCCGCTCAGACAGTGGTCGACGCCGTCCGCGACGGCGCTGGCAAGTTGCTCGAGGATGTCCGGCTATTCGACGTCTACACCGGCCCCCAGATCGGCGACGGCCGCAAGTCGGTGACGCTGGCGCTGCGATTCCGCGCCGCCGATCGCACGTTGACCGAGGACGAGGCCAGCGCTGCCCGCGATGCCGCGGTCAAGACCGCCGCCGACCGCGTCGGTGCGGTGCAGCGCGGCTGACGCAGGCTAGGCCACAGTGTCCGGGCTAACGAGCAGTCGCGACGGACTGCGGCCAAGCACCTGGCGCCACGGTATCTCCGCCGGATCCTCGGTCAAGTGCAAAGCAGGGTCGGCGGCGAGGACAGCGCGCAGCGACTCTTCCACCGCGATTTTCGCCAGTGCAGTGCCTAGGCAGTAGTGCGTGCCTGCGCCGAAGTTCAGCAGTTTCGCCGTGTCGGGTCTGCTGAAGCGCTCGGGATCGAATCGGTCAGGCTCGCGCCACGCCGTTTCATCACGGCACGCGGCGGCGATGCACAGAAAGACCATCGAGCCCGTCGGGATCGTTGTGCCGTGCAGCTCGATCGGTGCCAGCGCGGTGCGAGGGATGGCCGGGATACTTGGCTCCAGGCGAATGGTCTCAGCGGTGACGCTTGCCAGTCGAACCTCGTCAGTGTGAACCCCAGCGAGTTGCTCGTGATGCTGCAGCGCGACCAGCAGGCTGCATGGTATCTGGCTGCCAGCCGTATCATGACCCGCGACAAGCAGATTCGCGATCATATTGACGGTTTCGGTATGAGTCAGGCGCTCACCGTCTTCCTCCGCGGCACGCAACGCGGTGATGAGATCGTTTCCCGGGTCCTGCGTGCGACGTGTCGTCAACTCGTCGACATAGCTCTGAAGCTCTGCGATCGCCCGCGTCGCGTCCGCGATTTGTTCGGGCGTCATGACGAAGAACACCGGGCTCAAAGCCTCGGCCCATTGCCTGAATATCTCGACATCGGAGTCCGGTACGCCGAGCAGGCGGCAGATCAGCCGCGTTGCCAACGATGAACATGCGGCAACAAGGTCTCCGCCTTCCTGCACGGAAGCTACGGCGTTGGCCGCCATGTCGGTGGCCGTCGTACGTAACGCCTCGACGGATCGAGGCGTGAACGCACGCGATACCAGCGACCGAATGCGGCGGTGATAATCCCCCTCCGTCGTGAACATCAACTTGCTGTACCAGTCGCGGAGGGGTCCGTCGGCAATGCCCATCATGTCGAACAAGGCCAACCCGATTCCGGCAAGGCGCTGATCGTGGGCCAGCGTTTCGAGGTCGCCTTGACGGAGCACGACGGTCGCGCCGGTCGCCATGTCTGTGGCGAGCGGCCCCTGCTCTGCCGCTTCGCGAAGCACCCCGTGCAGCGCCGTCGCAAACGACCCGGTCAGATCCACCGGTGTTAGCACTTTCGTATCCATGGTTCCCCCCGGAATTGATGGTGACAAAAGTATGGGGCGGCGACCTCATCGGAATTGGGGGAATGCCACGGCGAAACTGCAAACGCTTACGAACGCAACGTCTGAGCCCGCCCGTGTTTGTGCGAATCGCTCCAAGGCGACCGCGATCGGCGGACAATCCAACCATGGCGTGGAAACTGCGGGGAACATACGTCGAAACCTGTTCGTGTGAGTTCTTTTGCCCATGCAACTTCAACCTCGCGAACGGCGCGGACTACGACCGCTGCCGAGCGACGCTCGTCTTCAACATCACCGACGGCGACGTAGAGGGAACGGACGTCGGCGGGCTGGCCGTCGTGATCATCGCCGACACACCCAAGGTGATGACGGAGGGTAACTGGCGGCTGGGCACGGTCATCGACGCACGGGCCTCCGACGAGCAAGCGGCGAAACTACAGGCCGTGTTCAGCGGCGACCTCGGCGGTCCGATGGCAGCGCTAGGACCGCTAATCGGTGAGAACCTCGGTGTCCAGCGTGCGGCCATCGAGGTGGACGAGGATGGCTTGCGCCACACCGTGCGAATCGGCGACGCAACGGGTTTCGAAGTCGAGGACGTCGTGCCGTTCGGCATCGAAACAGGAGAGCCCGCACGCGTCACCGGAATCTTCCACCCCGCCGCATCGGAATTCGTTGTTGCCAAGGCGAAGTCGGCCGACATCAGTTTGTTCGGGATCGAGTACCAGGGCAAGTCCGCCGTCACCACTTCGCAGTTCTCCTGGGCCGCCTGACCGCGTGACCGCATCGGCGGCGGGGCTACGGCCGGTCTTCACCGCCGCTCGCAGCCGGGTCGGGCTCATTGCGCTGTTGTTGCTTCTGGCCGTCCTGGCTTGGTGGTCCACCGTTGACCGGATGCGTGGCATGGATGCCGGGCCGGGCGCCGAGTTAGGCACGCTCGCCTGGTTTCTCGGCATCTGGCTGGTGATGATGGCCGCGATGATGTTCCCGTCGGTTGCGCCGACGGTCGCGCTGTATTCGACCATGACGAAGAAGCGCAACCCGGTTGCGCCACTGGTGTTTGTGACCGGGTATCTGCTGACGTGGACGGCGGCGGGCCTGCTGGCGTTCGCCGTGTCCGAACTGGGCCGTCACCTCTTCGGCGACGCGTTGTCCTGGGATCGGGCGGGCCGTTGGGTAGCGGGTGGCGTTCTCGTGGTCGCCGCGGTGTACGAACTGACGCCGCTGAAGACCATGTGCCTACGGCATTGCCGCACCCCGCTCGGTTTCCTGCTTGGGTCCTGGCGCGACGGTCTGCCTGGAGCACTGCAGATGGGAGCGAAGCACGGCGCATGGTGCGTCGGATGCTGCTGGGCGCTGATGGCATCTCTATTCGCGCTCGGCGTCATGAGCATTGCCTGGATGGCGTTCGTCGCTGCGCTGATCGCCGCCGAGAAGACGCTCCCATGGGGCCGCCTGGTGACGTATGGCACCGCAGCCATCCTGCTCACTCTGGGTATCCTCATCGTCGTTGTCCCTGATTCCATCCCAGGGCTGAAGGTCCCGGGCGAGGGCTCGATGACCGAGATGGACGACGTGCCGCCGATGCCCTCCATGCCGGGCATGTAATCAGTTTGCAACTGATTGCATAACAATGCAGAATTGCTGCATGACGTCTGTCGCGGTCGCCGGTGCCAGCGGATATGCCGGCGGAGAGATCCTGCGGCTGCTCCTCGGCCATCCGGCATACGCCGACGGGCGGCTGACGATCGGCGCGCTGACCGCCGCGACCAGCGCCGGGACGGCCGTAACCGAACACCATCCACACCTGCTTCCGCTGGCAGGCCGGGTGCTCGACGACACCGACATCGACGTACTGACCGGCCACGACGTGGTGTTCCTTGCGCTGCCGCACGGGCACTCCGCCGCCCTGGCCGAACAGCTCGGCCCCGACACCGTCGTCATCGATTGTGGCGCTGACTTCCGGCTCACCGACTCGGCGGCATGGGAGAAGTTCTACGGCTCGACGCACGCCGGAAGCTGGCCCTACGGACTGCCCGAACTGCCCGGCGCGCGCGACCGGCTGCGTGGTGCCACGCGGATCGCCGTTCCGGGCTGCTATCCGACTGCGGCGCTGCTGGCGCTGTGGCCCGCGATCGCCGAGGACCTCGTCGAGCCTGCGGTCACCGTCGTCGCCGTCAGCGGCACCTCTGGAGCCGGCCGGGCCGCCAAGACCGACCTGCTCGGCGCTGAGGTCATCGGGTCGGCGCGCGCCTACAACATCGGCGGGAAACACCGCCACACCCCTGAGATCGCGCAGGGCCTCAAGTCCGTGACCGAAAAGAACGTCACCGTATCGTTCACGCCGGTGCTGATCCCAACCTCCCGCGGCATCCTCGCCACCTGCACCGCCCGCAGCACGGCACCGCTGTCTCAGCTGCGCGCCGCCTATGAAAAGGCATACGACTCAGAGCCGTTCGTGCACCTGCTGCCGGAGGGCCAACTGCCGAAGACCGGTGCTGTGATCGGCAGCAACGCAGCGCAATTGGCGGTCGCGCTGGATGAGGACGCCGAGACGTTCATCGCGATCGCCGCCATCGACAACCTCGTCAAGGGCACAGGCGGCGCGGCAGTGCAGTCGATGAACCTTGCTCTGAACTGGCCGGAAACAGAAGGGCTTTCGATCGTGGGAGTGGCGCCGTGACGGAAGTGTCGACCGATACCAGGCTCGTCCGCACCCAGGGCGTCACCGCGCCCGCGGGCTTCCGCGCCACTGGAATCGCGGCGGGCATCAAGGCATCCGGCGCGCTCGACCTGGCGCTGGTGTTCAACGAGGGACCCGACTACGGCGCCGCGGGCGTGTTCACCCGCAACAAGGTCAAGGCCGCGCCGGTGTTGTGGTCGCAGCAGGTGCTCACCACCGGGCGGCTGCGCGCGGTGATCCTGAACTCCGGTGGCGCCAACGCATGCACCGGCCCACAGG
>JAVRPX010000237.1:0-3850 GCA_032161985.1 Mycobacterium sp. | reverse complement strand
AAGCTGGATTGCAGGCCCTCGGCGAGCGCTACCATCGATGCCTTTGGGTGAGCGGTCAGGTAGTCCTGTGCCGCGGCATCGAAAGCGCGGGCCCGTAGCGCGTGCGACTGGTTGGGCTTGCCGAACTCGCGATAGTCGTAGGAGATCGCGTCGAGCAGCGTGACCGCCCACGGGTCGCGGATCGTCCCGTCGGAGCGCTTGGCCTCGGAGCCGCGGTTGTGCAGCGTCCACAGCGTGGTGGCGGAGACTCCGTCGAGGATGTTGCCGTCGACTTCAGAAAGCTCAGTCATTAGCCCGATCCTAGAGACGTAGGCTCTCGATATGGGACGCCAAGTATTCGACGACAAGCTGTTGGCCCTGCTCTGCGGGAACTCACTGGGCGTGCTGGCAACCATCAAGGGCGACGGCAGGCCGCAGTTGTCGAACGTGTCCTACTACTTCGACAAGCCCAACCTGGTCATCCAGGTTTCGATCACCGAACCGCGGGCCAAGACCCGGAACCTGCGTCGTGATGCACGGGCGTCGATACATGTCAGCTCCGACGACGGCTGGGCGTACGCCGTCGCCGAGGGGGAGGCGACCCTGACCCCGCCGGCCGCGGCCCCCGACGACGACACCGTCGAGGCCCTGATTGCGTTGTATCGCAATATCGCCGGTGAACATCCGGATTGGGATGACTACCGGCGGGCCATGGTCGACGACCGGCGGGTCTTGCTGACGCTCCCGATCGCGCACGTGTACGGGATGCCGCCCGGTAGGCGCTAAAGGACACGACGGGGGTGGGTGGGCCGCGCTACGCTGCGGTCATGGCCGATGCACCGGAAGACGAAACCAAACGCAAGTTCCGGGAGGCACTGGAGCGGAAGAAAGCCAAGTCAGCGGGCGTTTCCGACCACAAAGACGGTGGCAAGAAGCAGCCGCGGGCGCACGGGCCGCTCGAGAGCCGCCGGGAGTTCCGCCGCAAGAGCGGTTAGCCGCGCACGCGAGGAGCTGAGAGGCGACAGTGACACCCGAGTTCCTGCTGACGACGCTGATCGTGGTGGCGACGCCGGGCGCAGGCGTGCTGTACACCATCGCCGCCGGGATTTCGCGTGGCTGGCGGGCCAGCCTCCTCGCAGCGTTCGCCTGCACGCTCGGCATCGTCCCGCACATGATCGCAGCGGTGACCGGATTGGCGGCCATCATGCACGCGAGTGCGATGGCGTTCTCCATCATCAAGCTGCTCGGCGTGGCCTATCTTCTTTACCTGGCGTGGAAGACATTTCGCGATAAGTCGGTGTTCGAGGTGCAGACCGGTCCTGCGAAGGTCTCGCCGTGGCGGGTGATCGTGTCGGGCATTCTGGTCAACACCCTGAACCCGAAACTCACCATCTTCTTCTTCGCGTTCCTGCCGCAGTTCGTCGCGCCCAACCGCGACGGTGCCGTGCTGCTGATGGTATGGCTGAGCGCGATCTTCATGGCTGTGACGTTGGTGGTGTTCGGCGTCTACGGAGTATTCGCCGCGGCTGTGCGGCGCGAGGTGATCTCGCGGCCCAAGATCGTCGCGTGGATGCGGCGCAGCTTTGCCGCGACCTACGTCATCCTGGCTGGCAGGCTCGCGGCGCAGACGCGCTGAGGGTCGCTGGCCAGCCATCGCGCTGCGAGAAGCGCGATCAACATCACGGCCACGCAGTTCAGGCCCTGATCCTTGAGTCCCCAACCGACGGATACCAGTGTGGCCGCACCCGCGATGCACAGCAGCGCGCCGACCGCCGCGCTGCGCCCGCCTGGCCGCGCGACGTAGCCGCCATCCCACAGCGGCAACGGGTAGTTCTCCAACGGCCGCAGCGTCACGAACACCACCGCGACCAGCGCCGCCATGATCAACAGTTGCACCAACGACAGCGCGATGAATCCCGGCGCGCTCGGGTCGAAACGCGGACTGCCGATGTAGTCGAACACCAGATGCATGGCCAGCAGTGGCGGGATGTGCCAGAGGTACAGCGTCATGGCGCCCGAGTTGCCGATCGCCGCCAGCCACCCCACCCGCGGCCGTTGCGCCCATCGCGCGATCGCAGGCGCGGCGGCAATCACGAAGGCGCACATCATGATTGCGTGACCCGCCAGCAGCAGCGACGGCGGTGTCATGTTCTTCAGATGCTGCGTATCGATACCGACCAGGCTCAGCTCATACGGTCCCAGCACGAGCAGCGCCACGTTGATGGCGAGCATCACGGCGCCGAGTGTCAGTGCCGCCCGCCCGGCGAGCAGGCGGCGGCGATAGCCGACTCCGAACATGCCGGGAATCAGCCACACGACCATGTTCAGGTAGCCCGGGGCTGAGGCGCCCTCGACGTTGATCCGGATCGCATCGACCACGGCGACGAACGCGTAGGTGGCCGCGACGGTGACGACGAGCCTGCCGGTGGTGGTGATGCTGGCCAGCAGCGGCACAGCCGCGAGCACCAGGACGTAGGCGCCCAGGAACCACAGCAGTTGAATGGAAATCCCGGCGACGGGCTCATAGACGTGCTCGGGCAGAACCGTGCTTAGCACCGCGAGCATGACCCACCAGAACGCCAGATAGTAGAACACCGGCCGGTAGAGCCGAGAGCAGCGCCGCATCAACCAGTTGCCCCAGCTGGTCCCGGGTGTCCAACTGTCGATGCAGGCCGCGACGCCTGCGAAGAAGAACAACGGCATGATCTGGAACACCCACGTCAACGCCTGGAACACCGGCGACGCGGTCAGCAGGTTGCTCCAGATGAACACGCCGTCACGCAACGTGCTGGTGGCCATGACGGTGTGTCCGATGACGACACCCACCAACGACACGATGCGGATGACGTCGATGGCCCGGTCACGGGTCGCCGGCGTGCTCGCCTCGACCTCGGCCGGGGTGGGAAACAGCGCCATACCGCAACGGTAAGCCCAGACCGCCTAGGTAGATGTACTCAAATTCGCGGTCAGTGCACGCTCGTCGGCGCGTCGGACACCTTCACCAACTGGACCTCCGGACGACCGGGAACCTCGTCGGCGAGGAACCACCTGAAGGCCAGATTGCCACGCGGATAGTCCAGTGTGCTCAGGGAATTCGGGTGCGCCGTCATCCCACGGGAGACGACGATCGTGACGGAGCCGTCCGCATTCGGCACGGCGTTGTGGCCGTTGACGGAGCTGCGCGCATCTGCGACGCCAGGGGTAGCCATGAACTGGTTCCACACCACCAGGTTCCAGAACCTGCACTGCGGCGGCCGATGGGTGATCACCAGTGCCTCGTCGTCCCCGAGCACGAAGCTGCCGTACGCATAGCAGGCGTCGCGCGCCGACCAACCGAAGTTTGCGTCTGGTACCTGATAGGGATCGGCGAACTCATTTGCGGTCTGCGCGATTTCGTGCCCCAGCGTGTGGGCGTCCTCGCTGCGCACACCGACGGCGAGTGGCAGTATCGCGAACATCGTGCGCATCCACGCCGTGCTGGCGCGCAGGGCGGCCGCGGTCTCCGCGTCGCCGTGCCGGAACGGGTCGGGCTCGTCGAGCGCCTCGATGCGCCAGTTGACGGCGCGCCCGGTCTGTGGATCGGCCTGGTAGTCCCGCGTCATCAGCACGGCTGCCTCGGCCGTCGGCCCGAGCTCGAACGAGAAGTCGCCGTCGGCATCGATAGCACCGGAGCTGTCGAGATCGTCGTCGCGCACGATCGCGACGATGCGATCGGACCACGCGCCGGGCGACGGTTCGTTGTATGCGGTCACCGAGAAGTAGACACTGTCGCCGCGGTTGCCGCTGATGCGGTAGCGCCGCTTGGGATCGACCGGGCACATGAAGTAGTAGGCATCGGTGTTGTCGCCACCCCAACGCCGGTCGGGCCGGA
>JAVRPX010000236.1:0-3812 GCA_032161985.1 Mycobacterium sp. | reverse complement strand
TCTCCGACGGCTCGGCCGCGCTGCTGTTCATGTCCGCCGAGAAGGCGAAGTCGTTGGGCCTCAAGCCGATCGCCAGGGTGCACACCGCGACGCTGGCAGGCGCCGATCCGGTGATCATGCTGACCGCGCCGATCCCGGCCACCCAGAAGGCGCTGAAACGCTCGGGTCTCAAGGTTGAAGACATTGGCGTCTTCGAGGTCAACGAGGCGTTCGCCCCGGTACCGCTGGCGTGGCTGAAGGACATCGGCGCCGACGAGAAGAAGCTCAACCCGAACGGCGGTGCGATCGCGCTTGGCCACCCGCTCGGCGGCTCGGGTGCCCGCATCATGACGACGATGCTGTATCACATGCGGGACAAGGGAATTAAGTACGGCCTGCAGACCATGTGCGAGGGCGGCGGTCAGGCCAACGCCACCATCCTCGAACTGCTGTGACCGAGGCCGTGACGGCCCCCGCCGCTCTCACCGAGCGGCGGGGCAACGTCCTGCTCATCACGTTCAACCGCCCCGAGGCGCGCAACGCGGTCAACAGCGCGGTGAGCATCGCGGTGGGCGACGCGCTGCAGGAGGCGCAGGACGACGCCGACGTGCGCGCGGTGGTGATCACCGGTGCAGGTGAATCGTTTTGCGCCGGAGCTGATCTGAAGGCGATCTCGCGGCGGGAGAATCTGTTCCACCCTGATCACGGCGATTGGGGCTTTGCGGGTTACGTTCACCACTACATCGACAAGCCGACCATCGCCGCGGTGAACGGGACAGCGCTTGGCGGCGGAAGCGAGTTGGCTCTGGCCAGCGATCTGGTGGTAGCCGAGGAACGAGCGAAGTTCGGCCTGCCCGAGGTCAAGCGCGGGCTGATTGCCGCTGCAGGCGGGGTGTTCCGGATCGTCGACCACCTGCCGCGCAAGGTTGCGATGGAGCTGCTGTTCACCGGTGAGCCGATGAGCTCTGCGGACGCGCTGAAGTGGGGCCTGATCAATCAGGTGGTGCCCGACGGCACCGCCGTGGACGCGGCGCTGGCGCTGGCCGAGCGGATTACCGTCAACGCACCGCTGGCGGTATGGGCAAGCAAGCGGGTGGCCAACGGCATCGACGACGGCGTGATCACCGGCGACGAACCCGGCTGGGCAAGGACCATGCGCGAGATCGGGACGCTGATCAGATCCGAGGACGCAATGGAAGGACCGCTGGCGTTCGCCGAGAAGCGTCAACCGGTCTGGAAAGCCAAGTAGGAGAGAATCGTGAAACGACTGATATTCGAGCCCGAGCATGAGCAGCTGCGCGAGACCGCACGCCAGTTCCTCGAGAAGGAGTGCGCGCCGCACGTCGAGAAGTGGGAGAGCGAACGCCTCGTCGATCGCGAATCCTATGTAGCCGCAGGCAAATACGGGCTGATCGGCTTCAACCTACCCGAGGAATACGGCGGCGGAGGCGTCGACGATTTCCGGTTCAACGCGGTCATCGTCGAGGAGTTCTCGAAGTTCGGCCCCGCCACTCCCGGCGTGAGCCTGCAGAACGACATCATCGGGCCTTATTTCGCATCGCTGGCCAACGACGAGCAGAAGGAGCGGTGGCTACCGGGCTACATCACCGGTGAGCTCATCGGCGCGATCGCGATGACCGAGCCCGGCGCAGGCAGCGACCTGGCAGGCATCAAGACGTCAGCGGTGCGCGACGGCGACGACTGGATCCTCAACGGCTCAAAGACATTCATCTCGGCGGGCATCAACTCCGATCTCGTCATCGTCGTAGCGCGGACGGATCCCGAGGCGGGCCATAAGGGCTTCTCGTTGTTGGTCGTCGAGCGCGGCATGGACGGCTTCGAACGCGGACGCAAGCTCGACAAGATGGGCCTGCACGCCGCCGACACCGCAGAGCTGCACTTCGCCAATGTCCGCGTGCCCGCCAATAATCTCCTCGGCGAGGAAGGCAAGGGCTTCTACCACTTGATGCACAACCTGCCGTCCGAGCGGTTGTCCATCGCGATCGCCGCAGTCGCCGGTGCGCGTGAAACCTGGCGCCAGACACTGCAGTACGTCAAGGACCGCAAGGCGTTCGGCCAGCCGATCGGCAGCTTCCAGCACAACCGGTTCCTGATGGCCGAGATGGACACCGAGCTCGAGATCGCCGAGCAGTACGTCGACCGTTGCTTGCGCGCCGCCGTCGACAAGGAGCTGACCGCGGTGCAGGCGTCGAAGGCCAAGTGGTGGTGCACCGAACTCGGCAAGAGGGTCGTTGACAACTGCGTTCAGCTGCACGGCGGGTACGGCTACATGAACGAGTACAGGGTCGCGCGTGACTACGTCGACGTCCGGATCCAGACGATCTTCGGCGGCACGACCGAGATCATGAAAGAAATCATCGGCCGCGACCTAGGGCTTTAGGCCCCAGCGTCGAGATCGACGTTTTGGCGGGATCTACTCGCACTTTCCCGCCCAAACGTTCGTTTCGGCGTGTGATTAGCCGCCCGCTGGCTGCGGCGCCGCCGACGACAGGGTGGTCGTCGTGGTCGTGGTCGTGGAGCTTGTGCCCGTCGGCGTGATCGGTTCCGGGCCCGCTGATGGATCCAGCACCGTGTCGATGATGTAGATCCGCGCATTGGCGGCCTGGATGCCACCGCAGACGACCTTGGCGGTGTCGTTGACCTTGATGTCGCCGCCCTTGCCCGTCACCTTGATCTCGCCGCCCTGCTGCGTGGGCCGCTGGCCCTTCAGGTCGTCAGGTCCGAGCAGGCCGAGGAAGACGTGGTAGTAGTCGAGCTTGTACAGCGCCGCGGGGTCGGCCTTGATGGCATCGAGCTGGCCGGGCTCCATCGCCGCGAACGCGTCGTTGGTCGGCGCGAACACCACGTAGGGGCCGCCTTCGAGCACCGGGACGATATTCACTGCGGGGTTGGCCTGCCCCGAGACCAACGAGTTGAACGTGGAGATGTCCGGGATGCTGCCGAGCACGGTGCCGATCGACACGTTGTTGAAGCTCTTCCAGTTGGGCAACGCCGTCTTGAACGCGTCCCAGCCCGGCCCCTGCGGATCGGGGATCTCAGCCACCGGCGTCGTCACAGGCGTTGGATCGTCGGCGTTGGCGGTGATCGCCAACGGCACATTGGCGGTGATCGCCAACGGCACCGCTGCCACGATCGCGGCGATGCCCGCGGCAGCGCCCAAGGTCTTGCTGGTGCGAGTCTTCAACTCAGGCTCCCTCGGCTCGTCAGGTCCCTCAACCCGCATCGCATGGTAAAGGCAGCGAACACCCAACGCCAAAGTCAGAGTTTCCCGACACTCACGCCGCAGGGGTGCTGACCTGGACTTTCCGGACGTTTGCGCAAAGTATCACAGCGACGAAACACAGGCCCGCCGCCAGGTAGAACGCCATGTCGTAGTTGCCCTGCAGATCGCGCAGCCGACCCGCGCCAGCGGCGGCGATCGCCGCGCCCAGCTGGTGAGACGCGAACACCCAGCCGAAAACGACGGGGGAGCGCGCGCCGAAGTAGTTGCGGCACAACACGATCGTCGGCGGCACGGTGGCCACCCAGTCCAGGCCGTAGAAGATGACGAACACCCAGGTGCTCGGTTCGGCCTGCGGCGACAGCAGCGACGGCAACAGCAGCAGCGAGAGCCCCCGACCGGCGTAGTAGACGACCAGCAGCAACCGTGGGTCGACGCGGTCGGTCAGCCAGCCGGAGAACACCGTGCCTGCGACGTCGAGGATGCCGATGGTTGCGAGCAGGCCCGCTTCCACCTTGGTCTGAATTCAGTTGTCATTGGCGGCCGGTATGAAGAGCGTGCCTATCAACCCCTTCGTCGTCATCCCGCAGAT
>JAVRPX010000235.1:0-2581 GCA_032161985.1 Mycobacterium sp. | reverse complement strand
ACGCGGGATCGACCACCGAGGCTCCGTTGGCGATGCGCTCCAGCGTGTCCACGAAATCCGCCACGTCCGTAACCCGATTCTTGAGCAAGTAACCGATGCTGCGCCCGCTGGCCAACAATTCCATCGCGTGCTCGACATCCACGTGCGCCGATAGCACCATGATGGCGATATCAGGGAATTCCTCGCGGATAACCCGCGCCGCATCGAGCCCCTCGGTGGTGTGGGTGGGCGGCATTCGGATATCGGCCACCACCAAGTCGGGCTTTGTATCGCGGACCATCGCGAGCAACTGCACACCGTCGCCGGCCTGCCCCACCACTTCGAATCCCGAGCGGTCCAGCAGGCTGGCCAAACCCTCCCGAAGCAACAAATCGTCGTCGGCCACCACCACGCGCACGCGAGTCACCACCTTCTGACCAGCCCGGAGCTTGTGTCCTTTCGAACCTGGCGGGCGGCCTATGACCCATAGTGCACCGGCAGGACAATCCGCACAGCATGGATCGAGGAAGTTGCAGCTAGCAGGGGGCGTTGATTGCGGTCAGCGGTGACGACGTTTGTTCGCTGACGCGCAAACATGACGCGAAGACCGATTTGCTCAGGGGGGAGTCGCTCGTGCTGTTCCGACAGCTGGAGTACTTCGTCGCCGTGGCAAGAGAACGACACTTCGCACGGGCAGCGGAAGCCTGTTACGTCTCGCAGCCCGCACTCTCGGCGTCGATCGCGAAGCTCGAACGGGAGCTGAACGTCACCCTGATCAACCGCGGGCACAACTATGAGGGTCTCACCGTGGAGGGTGAACGGCTCGTCGTCTGGGCCAAGCGGATTCTCGCCGAACAGGAGGCGTTCAAGGCGGAGGTGGCCGCCGTTCAATCGGGTATCACCGGGACGCTGCGGCTGGGGACAGAACCGACTGCTTCGACCACCCAAGCCCTTCCCGTAGCCGCGTTCTGCGCGGCACATCCGCTGGCCAAGGTGCAGGTCGCGTGCCGGTTGTCGACGACTGAACTTTCCCGTCAGCTGCGCGAATTCGAACTGGACGCTGCGATTGCTCATTTCGCTGCCGAGGATCAGTCGGGCTTGCAGGTCGTTCCGCTTTACCAGGAGCGGTACATCGTGCTGACATCCGCCGATCAGTTGCCCCCCAAGGGCTACACCATGACGTGGGCGGACGCCGCCCAGTTGCCGCTTGCGCTGCTGACACCCGACATGAGAATTCGCCAGGTCATCGACAAGGCGTTCGCCGAAAGCGGGACGGTGGTTACACCGCAGGTCGAGAGCGACTCGGTCGCTTCGCTCTACGCTCAGGTGGGCGTCGGAGCGTGGGCGACCATCGTGCCACACACATGGTTGCGGGCCATGCCGGTGGTCGGCCAGGCAAGAGCTGTCCGACTGGTGGAGCCGGACACCAGGGCACAGGTGTCGGTGGCGACTCATGCGGCAACACCCGGTTCCGTGGTCGCCCGGGCCTTCGTTACCGCGGCGCGCGGCCTATCCCTCGACGCGTTCTTCGACCAGACTTTGCCGATCGAGCCACTCGTCAACTGATCGCGCCGTCAGCGTGCGTACTGGTCCTCCACTGCGCGCCGGTCGAGCGCGCCCTTGGCGGTGTGAGGTAAGGCCGAAACGACTTCGAGCCGTTCGGGAATCTCGAAGGCAGACAGCTTGGCGCGGCACTCTTGCAGGATCTGTTCCGATCCGAAGCGCTCGTCCTGGGACACGACCACAGCTGCGCCGACTCGTTCCCCGAATGTCGCGTCGGGGATCGCGAACACGGCCGCTTCAGTGACACCGCGACACCCGGCGAGGACGTCCTCGACGTGCTCGGGGGAGATCTTCTCGCCGCCGCGGTTGATGATGTTCTTGATGCGCCCGGTGAGAAATAGGTATCCGTCTTGGTCGATTTTCCCCAGGTCACCAGTGCGGAACCACCCGGCGACGAAGCTGTGCGTCGTCTCCGCTGGGTTGCCGAGGTAACCACGAGCGACTGTGGGGCCCAGCACCCACACTTCCCCCTCGGCCCCAGCCGAGCACGTACGGCCGTCGGGGTCGACGCTACGAATGTGCACCCCGGTCGCCCGGCCGACTGATCCCGCTTTCACGGGCCCGCGCAGGGGCAGCGGCTGGCTGGCCGCTTGATGCGCGGTCTCGGTCATTCCGTATGCGGACAGCACGGGGGCGCCGAAAGTCCGCTCGATCCTCCGCGCCGTTGCCATGGATAGCGGGGCGCTACAGCTGCGCACGAACCTCAAGGGGACCGCGTTCAGGCCTGGGTACTCGCTCGCCGACCGCTGCAAAAGGATTTGGTGGATGGTGGGAACCGCGGTGAACCACGTGGCGGTCGCGGCGCGCATGTCGTCCCAGAACGAACGTGCCGAGAACCGGCCCCGCTCAGGCAGCAATACGCATCCGCCGCTGGCCAGAGACGCCAGCAGCGCCGCGATCAGCCCGTGACCGTGGAACAGCGGCATGATTGCGACCGTCGCATCGTCGGGACCCAGCTCGTACGAGACGCAAATCGCGCGGACCGAGGCGGCCACGTTCTCGTGCGTCAGCGGGACCATTTTCGCCTGGGCGGTGGTAC
>JAVRPX010000234.1:0-2661 GCA_032161985.1 Mycobacterium sp. | reverse complement strand
GAGGAGATCCACGCCGGCATCAACACCGGCATCATCCGGTCGATGGCGGGCACAGGAGCCGTGGTGACATCGGCCGGTCTGGTGTTCGCGTTCACCATGATGTCGATGATGGTCAGCAGTCTCGTCGTCGCTGGACAGGTAGGCACCACGATCGGAATCGGCCTGCTGTTCGACACACTGATCATCCGGTCGTTCATGACGCCGTCGATCGCGGCGCTCATGGGCCGGTGGTTCTGGTGGCCGCAGCGAGTGCGCGCTCGGCCTGTGCCGTCGCCATGGCTGACACCACCGCAGCGCCAGGTGGAGACTCCGGTCGGTGTCGGCGCCGGTGATGGTGAAGACGAAAATCCAACGGGCCCAGTCAGATAGCCGTCGACTTCGCAGTCTTAGCCCAGCGCGACGAGTTCGTCGCCGCGCTGCTCGAGGATCGTCGAACCCGCTACAGCGGGAACCACCGCCGCGGAAGTCGGCGGTCGCGACACAGGAATGTGTTCGACACCGTCGCCGGTGGCCGGGTCGAATACGTCATACCCGCCAGTGACGGGGACCAGCAACCGCCCGGCCATCATGGTTGCCGGACCCAGCGGAATATTGCTGCCCGACGCGGTGACTGTGTATCGGTAGCGAAGTCCGTTGGCGGAGAACACCATTACGGAATCGCCGGTCCACCACGTGATCAGGTCGCCGGCTCGCGACATGGTCGCGTTCGGTGATGGCGGCTTGGGCACCAGCGAGCTTGCGAGGGTCGCGCCGGTTTCGTCGACGATATTGACGGTCGGCTTCGGGGTGGGCACGTAGACGGCTGTCGTCGTATCGGACACCGCGATGACGCGGGCGCCGGAGTCGTCGACGACGCCGGGCTGCGGGACGAATTTCGTGTTGGGCGTGTCTTCTTCGTCGGCGGGCCGCAGCAGCGTCAGCCGCAGGTCGTCCTGTTTCGGGCAGGCCTCCAGCACCGAGACGGCCGCGGAACTTGCCTCCGCCGACACCAGCCGGCACACCGGCGACGCGGGCGTGCCCGGCTTGATCTTGGCGTCGAGTGAGCCGTACGACATCATCCGGACCATGTCCGAGCGCCACATCTCCAGGCGGCTGTCGCCGGCCGACAGCACGGTGGTGCCATCGGCGGACAGCCGGACTTCTGGGTCGGCGTAGCTGGTGCGGCTTGGCCCGCGCCTGCCGGTCTTGGCATCGATCGTGCTGACCTGCCCGCAGCCACGGACGTCGGGATACACCGCGACGGCGTAGCTGTAGACGTATGTGACGCCGCACAGTTCGAGGTCACGCGCGTAGTTCCACAGCGTGTTTCCGGTGGCAGCGTCGCGGCCCTCGACCTCGCGACCGTCACCGGTGACCACACTTCCCGCCACCACCAACGGCGTGGTGGTCTTGGGGCTCGGCGCCGTCCACAGCTGCCGCAGTGAACGGGGCACCGCCTTGGCAGGGATCAGGTTCGGCACCGGCGCTGCGGCGGGTTGGCTGATGGTGGCCCTGGCGTCGCTGGTCCACCAGATCAAAGCGGCGACGACGGCGACCACCACCGCGATAACCACGGCCGCCACCACGTCGCCCTTGGTGCGGCGTTCGGGTTTGACCATCCGTCGGACGGAGCCTCTGCTAGCCGGCGCTGGCCGCGGTCTTGCGCGGGCGACGGCGACGACGGCGTGGGCCGGAGTGCGATGCCTCCGCGCCCTCGGCGGTCGCGTCGTCCTTCGCGGGTGCGCTCTGCTCGGCCGTGCCCTCGGGATGCGCGGCGGCCTGGCCACCGCGAGTGCGCCTGCGGTTGCGCGTGCGGTTGCGGGCGGGCCGCTCGGCGGACTTGTCGGCCGGCGCGCGCTTGGCCTGCGGCTTGCGAGGTTCGCCGATGCTGCCCCGGGCGTCGGTAGGGATGTCCAGCTCTTCGTAGATATGCGGCGAGCTGGAGTACGTCTCAGCGGGATCGGGACAGCCCAAGCCCAGCGCCTTGTCGATCATTTCCCAGCGAGCCAGCTCGTCCCAGTCCACCAGGGTGACCGCGATACCGGTCTTGCCTGCGCGCCCGGTGCGCCCGATGCGGTGCACATAGGCCTGCTCGTCCTCGGGGATCTGGTAGTTGATCACGTGGGTGATGTCGTCGATGTCGATGCCTCGGGCGGCCACGTCGGTGGCCACCAGTACGTCGACGTCGCCGGTCCGGAACGCCTTGAGCGCCTTCTCGCGAGCGGCCTGCCCGAGGTCGCCGTGCACGGCACCGACCTTGAAGCCGCGTTCGGCCAACTCGTCGGCGACCTTCTGCGCGGTGCGCTTGGTGCGGGTGAAGACCATGGTCGCGCCGCGGCCGTTGGCCTGCAGCACCCGGCTGACCAGTTCCACCTTGTCCAGAGCGTGGGCGCGGTAGACAAACTGCTCGGTGGTGGCGTGCACGGCCGATGAGTGCGGCGCCTCGGCCCGAATATGGGTTGGCTGGTTCATGAACGTGCGGGCCAGCGTGATGATCGGGTCCGGCATGGTCGCCGAGAACAGCATCGCCTGCCGCTCGTCGGGGATCTGGCGCAGGATGCGCTCGATATCGGGCAGGAAGCCGAGGTCGAGCATTTCGTCGGCCTCGTCGAGCACCAGCATCGACAGCCCGCCGAGCCGCAGGTGGCCCTGCTGGGCCAGGTCGAGCAGGCGGCCCGGGGT
>JAVRPX010000233.1:0-4600 GCA_032161985.1 Mycobacterium sp. | reverse complement strand
TCCGCCACGGCGCCGACGCTACACGGGGTCGAACGCCGAAATCAGCCAGGTGTCGTTGATCTTCCGCATGCCCACCTTCACGGCGCTCGCGGCGAACGAGCCGTCGGGATTCTCCTTGCTGACGGTGGTCTGGTTGATGAACACCAATACCTCCGCGGAGTTTGGTTGCAGTTCGGACACCGCGGCCTGTACGACGGAGGCGGAGGTCTTCACCGACTTCTGCTTGGCCGCCGGTGTCACGATCTGCTCGGTGAACTGCGTGTAGTAGGAAAGGAAGTCGCCAGTCAGATGCGACTTCGCCGCCGCGAAGTCCTTTTCCAGGCTCTCGGGTGAGTACGACAGCAGCGCGATCGTGCCGGTCTTCGCCGCGTCGAGCGCGACAGTGGCCGCGGCGGGGTTGGTTTCCTGATCAGGGCGGTACTGCACGAAGTACAGCCACGCCGCGACGCCTGCCGAGGCGACGAGGGCAGCGGCCAACAGGATGGCGCCGAGTCGGGCCCGGACGATACGTGCCGACCGTCGCACGGCGCCGTCGCGCCCTTCGGACTCGGTTTCCTTTTCGGTGGCCGAGTCGTCGTTCTGGGTGGCCTCGTCGGCGGATTCGTCGGTGAGGTTTTCGGTCTCGTCGACGTCGGCGACATCGCCGGTGTCATTGGTGGTCACGGGACGAACTCCACTTTCGACATCTTGATCTGGTCACCTTCGCGCTGGAGGTTGACGGACAGCCGCCACGAGCGCGGCTCCTGCTTGGCGCCCGCGGAATTCGTGACACGCGAGGTGGCCGACACGAGCGCGAGAGCCGAATCGTTGGTCATCGAGTCGATGGCTGTTGCGTTGACAGTGACCTCGGTGATCACCTTCGAATCCTGCGCGACCTTGATGAAGTCCTCGGCTTGGTTCTTGAAGTCTTCGCTGAACTGGCCCGTTGAATTGTCGATGATCCGCTGTACGTCGTCCTTCGCCTTATTGAAGTCCAGCGACATCAGCGTCACGACGCTCTGTCGGGCGGCCGCGGTGAACTCGGCACGACGCTGTTGTTCGGCGGCCTGGTGGCGGTGGTTGATCACCATGAGCACGCTCAGCGTGATCAAGGCGCACGTGCACGCGACGGCTATGCCCGCCACAAGCAATGCCAGTACCCGTCCTAGCAAGCGGCGTCGGTCGCGGACCGGCGTGCTGTCTTCGGTATCTGAGCTGGCCTCGACGGCCTCGGTCTCAACGTCCGTGGCGTCGGTGGCCTCAGTTTCGATGTCGGCGGCCCGCGCTTCGACCTCGGCGGCGGCCTGCTTTCGCAGCCGGATCGCGCGGGCTCTGGCACGCGCGGCGGTAACAACCGCCTCCGCCTCGGCCGCCTCTGCCTCCGCTTCCTCCGCGAGGGCAAGTGTGTCTGCCGGGTCGGCCGACCGATCAGGATCCTGGGCCGGTTGATCGACGCGATCACCGTCGATCACCGACGCGCGGCGCCTGAAAGACGGCACAGCGACCTCCTTGTCTGCTACAGCTGTCCTACTCACAATGAGAATGGCATTATTCATTTTTGAGTATTGCCGCGACGATACCGCATCCCCAAATGGGGGCCAACGGCGCGTTTCCTGCGGAAATGCTATTTACGCGCTGTGCAAACGCTCAGCGCAATCTGTCCTTCATCACCTTGCCTGTGGCGTTCAACGGTAGCCCGTCGAGGAACTCAACGAATCGAGGAACCTTAAATCCGGCCATCCGCTCGCGGCTCCATGCGATCAGCTCGTCGCCGCTGACAGCGGTCTTGTCATCCTCCACGACGATGAACGCCTTGCCCACCTGACCCAACCGGTCATCGGGAACACCAATCACCGCGGCCTGTGCGACGGCGGGGTGCTCCAGCAAAAAGCCTTCGATCTCGGCGGGGTACGCGTTGAACCCACCGACGATGAACATGTCCTTTTTGCGGCCGACAATGCGCAGCCGTCCCGCCTCAGTGAAACTGCCGAGGTCTCCGGTGTGCAGCCAACCGTCGGCATCGATCGCCTCTGCCGTGGCGACCGGGTCGTCGAGGTAGCCCTGCATGACGCCATAGCCACGCACGAGCACCTCGCCGTCGCCTGCGACGCGGACCTCGATGTCCTCGCACGGGAGTCCTGCGGTGGTAGCGACGTCTTCGAACGAGTCGCCGGGGCGAGAGAGCGTCACGTTACCGGCCTCGGTGAGCCCGTACCCCGTCATCAACGTCCGAAACGGAAGTTCATCGTGAATCCGGCGTACCAGTTCCACCGGGATGTCGGCCGCGCCCGTCACGCCAGCACGCAATGTCGCGAGCTTGTTCTTGTCGCCGACCGCCAGTAGTGAGTGATAAAGCGTCGGCGGCCCTGGCAGCATCGTGATCCGTTCGGCCTCAATCAGTTCCACCACCAAGTCGATGTCGAAAGCCGCCACCGGGAGCATCGTCGCGCCGCGCAGGAAGGACGCAATCAGGCCCGCCTTCAAGCCGAAGGTGTGGAAGTACGGGTTGATCATCAAATAGCGGTCGCCTTCACGCAGATCCGCGAGGGTCGCCCATTCCTCGTACATTTGCAGCGTCTGCCGGTGATTCATCCTGGCGCCCTTGGGCTTCCCGGTGGTGCCCGAGGTGAAGATGATGTCGGAAATGTCGTCACCGCTGACGTCCCGTTGAAACGGTGAACCGGTGGAAAGGAAGTTCGACTTCAGGTCGATGACCGGTGTGCCGGCGGGCGCGGTGTAGTCCTGGCCAAGGAACCCCTTCTGGATCAGCACCGCCTTCGCGCCGCTACGGCCGATGACGTCGGCCGCCTCCTCGGTCTTGAACCGCGTATTGACCGGGACCACAACCCCGCCCGCCGTGAGCAACCCGAACGCCGCGATCATCCACTCGGCGGAGTTGGGCGCCCAGATGGCAACCCGGTCCGCCTTTTCGATGCCGATGTCGGCGAATGCCCCTGCGGCGCAACGAATGCGCTCGACGACTTCGGTGAAGGACAAGCGCAACGGACCGTCTACGACCGCTTCCACGTCGCCGAAACGGTCCGCCGCGCTCAAGACCATCTCGGGGATGGTCTGCCAGGGTTGACTCCTCGTCACACCGTGACGAGCCGGGATAGGTTGCCGCCCATGATCTTCGCCTGATCCTCCAGGGAGAGGTGCTCAAGCGCCGTCACGTAGTGGGTCGGCTCCGCCAGGCCCTCGGGGTGCGGCCAATCGGAGCCGTAGAGCACCTGGTCCACGCCGATCAGGTTGATCAGGTCGTCGATGCCCTCTTCGTAGAACGGGCTGACGTAGATGCGGTTCTTGATCTCCTCGATCGGGTTACTGGGGAAAGCCTCTGGGGCCTTCTTCCAGACCTCGGCCATGGAGTCCAGCAGCGGGAACATCCACTTCGAGCCAGCCTCGACGATCCCCACCTTAAGCTTGGGGAACCGGAACAGGGCGCCGTGGATCACCCAGGAGGCCACCGCATCCTGGATCGGGCGCCACTCGTTGAGAATCGACATCGCGTTGGTCTGGAACGGCAGCATCTCCTGCGCGGCGCCGTCCCACTCGGAGGTGTAGCGGGAGTATCCACTGTCGCTGGAGTGCATTCCGACGAACACGTCGTACTCGACGCACTTCTGCCAGAACGGATCGAATTCGGGCAGCGCGAACGACCGCGGGCCGCGGTAGCCGGGCACCGGCGCCGGGCGGATCAGGATCGCGCGGGCGCCACGCTTGACGCACCATTCGAGCTCCTCGATGGCCTTCTCGACGATGGGAAGGGTGATCACCGGGGTGGTGAAGATGCGGTTCTGATAGTTGAAGCCCCACACCTCGTCGAGCCACTCGTTGAGCGCGTGGATGATGACGTGGATCGCGAGTGGGTCGTCGCTCAACCGCTCCTCGATCAGGCTGGCCAGCGTCGGGAACATCAGCGTGCGGTCGAGACCCAGCTCGTTCATCTTCTCGAGCCGCGGGCCAGGCTCGAAGAACGCCGGGATGGCCCTCATCGGCTCGCCGAAGAGTTCGCGCTTGCTCTTGCCGTCGGGGTTGCCGAACTTGAAGTACTCCTCCCAGGCGCCCGGCCTGGCGACCACCGAGAAGGTGGGGTTCGGGATGTAGTTGCTGATCTGACCCTTCAGCGCGATCTTGGTGCGCCCGTTGATCTCCACGTACTGGACGACGTCCTTGTACTCCTTGGGCAGGTACTTCGTGAGCGCCTCTGGCGGCTCGTACAGATGGTTGTCCGCATCGAACAGCGGAAACGGGATGTCGACCCGATGCGAAAGTTGCCCCATGGAACACTCCTTATCCTTTTGCGAGAATCCTATTCTCCCTAGCTGCTCAACGCAATATTCTGGCGGACCAGAAACTTCTGCACCTTGCCGCTCGCGGTGCGCGGAAAGTCGTCCACTTGGTGCAGTTGCTCTGGCCACTTCTGGGTGGCCATGCCTGCCCGCTTGAAGTGGTCTCTGACCTCCTCGATGGTCGGCAGCGCGTGACCGGCCTTGACGCGCAGGACCGCGGCGGCGCGCTCCCCCAGCCGGGCGTCGGGAGCGGCCACCACCACCGCCTCCGCGACGGCGGGCATGGCGAGCAGCACCTCCTCGACCTCCAGCGCGCTGATGTTCTCGCC
>JAVRPX010000232.1:0-5220 GCA_032161985.1 Mycobacterium sp. | reverse complement strand
GGCGTGCACATCTTCGGCACCAGTGCCACCGAGATGGTGCACATCGGCCAGGCGGTGATGGGCTGCGGCGGCACGATCGAATACCTGGTCGACGCCGTCTTCAACTACCCGACGTTCTCGGAGGCCTACAAGGTCGCCGCGCTGGACGTGATGAACAAGCTGCGTGCGCTGAACCAGTTCCGCGCTTAGGCGCAGTCGTCGTCGAAGGCCGTCGGTGCGTCGTCGGCCGGTCCACCGGCCTCGGCGCGGACGAGCAACCGCTTGACGGCATCGTCGAAAGGCGGTGAGTAGGAGACACTTTCGTCTTCGCAGCCGCCGCCGTTCAGCCCGCCGATCAGGCCCGTGACCGTCGACCCGTCGATCCAGGGCGCGCCCGACAGGCCGTCGACCAACTCCGCGCAGTCCAGCGCCGGAAAGCCTTTCGTCGGCGTCATCGTGGCCGTCCGGCAGCCGATCGGGCCGCCACCGACGCCCATCCCGTAGCCGGTGACCGTGACGACGGTGCCCTGTTTCGGGGCGGTTCCAAGCGTCAGACCGCCGGCCTGCGCCTCCACCGTTCCGCCGGTGTCGCGGAGCACCCGCGCGATGGCGAAGTCGGCCAACGGATCCTGGTTATGCACCCAGCGCGGGTCGAGATAGACCGCGTCGATATGCCAGACGTCCTCGGGTGCGGCGGTGTCGTTCAGACCCGCAACGAAGGTGGCGTCGAGACCCTCGGCCACACAGTGCGCAGCGGTGAGGATCAGATCACCCGCGGCCGAGTGCAGCACCGCGCCGGTGCATGTGTGCAGCGACCCTCCGCCGAGGAACACCGCGCCCACCCTCGGATCGGGCGGCACCGGCCGTGCGGTGGGCGGCGACTTGGGCGCGACGGTCGCGGCCTGCTCCACCGGCGGGTGGTTCCCACATGCCGAGAACGCCAACGCGGCGAACAGTCCGGTTGCCAGGACGGACGGGCCGGCCGCGGAGAAGCGCATGATCACCGATCTTGCCGCAACACCGCGGCACGCGCCTCTGCTCTCGGCCGCAGGCGCCCCAGGTGGAATGTGACATGGGCCGTGTCTTGTTCTAACAAATGGGTGGGCTGCAATCGCATCTACGGCGAAATGCGCGACACTAGGTGCCAGGAGGCGAGGCAATGGCTGAAAACGCCGATAATCCAGACCAGCGCTATCAACCCGAGCAGACCGGGATGTATGAGCTGGAGTTCCCCGCGCCGCAGCTGTCCTCAGCGGATGGCAGCGGACCGGTGATGATCCACGCGCTGGAGGGCTTTTCGGACGCCGGGCACGCCATCCGGCTGTCCGCCGAGCATCTGAAGAACACCCTTGACATCGAGCTGGTGGCGTCGTTCGCGATCGATGAACTGCTGGACTACCGGTCGCGACGGCCGTTGATGACGTTCAAGACCGACCACTTCACCAACTACGAGGAGCCCGAGCTCAACCTGTACGCCCTGCATGACAGCGTCGGAACGCCGTTTCTGCTGCTCGCGGGCATGGAGCCGGACCTGCGCTGGGAACGGTTCATCACCGCCGTACGGCTGCTGGCCGAACGGCTGGGCGTTCGTCGGGTGATCGGCCTCGGAGCCATCCCCATGGCGGTGCCGCACACCCGTCCGATCACGATGACGGCGCACGCCAACGACAAAGGCCTGATCGCCGATCACACGCCGTGGGTCGGTGAGGTGCAGGTGCCGGGCAGCGTGTCGAACTTGCTGGAGTTCCGGATGGCCCAGCACGGCCACGAGGTGGTGGGCTTTACGGTGCACGTTCCGCACTATCTGGCGCAGACCGATTACCCCTCAGCCGCCGAGACGCTGCTGGCCGAGGTCGCCAGGAGTGGCTCGCTGCAGTTCCCGCTGGCCGCTCTGACGCAAGCCGCGGCCGAGGTGCACGACAAGATCAACGAGCAGGTCGAGGCGAGCAGCGAAGTCGCTCAAGTGGTGGCGGCACTGGAGCGACAGTACGATGCCTTCGTCGCCGCTCAGGAGAACCGGTCGCTGCTGGCACACGATGAGGATCTACCGAGCGGAGACGAACTCGGCGCCGCGTTCGAGCGGTTCCTCGCACAGCAGGACGGCGACAAGTTCAAAGAGAACGACAACTGACCACACCGGCCCGACAACGAAGTTGGCTACCTTGACCGCGACACCGAAGTTGGCTCAGATGCCGCCGCCACCGAAGTTGGCTCAGATGCCGCCGCCAACGGAGTTGGCAATATGACGAAGCGAAAGCCCAACCTGCGCCCCGTGCGGGAACTGACGCCCTCACTGGAGTTCCGCACCATCCACGGATACCGGCGCGCGTTCCGGGTGGCCGGCTCGGGCCCGGCGATCCTGCTGATCCACGGCATCGGCGACAACTCCACGACGTGGAGCACGGTTCAGTCGAAGCTGGCCCAGCGATTCACCGTCATCGCCCCTGATCTGCTGGGCCACGGCAAGTCCGACAAGCCGCGCGCCGACTATTCGGTGGCCGCCTACGCCAACGGCATGCGCGACTTGCTCAGCGTGCTCGACATCGACAAGGTCACTGTGATCGGTCATTCGCTTGGCGGCGGCGTGGCCATGCAGTTCGCCTACCAGTTCCCGCAGCTGGTCGAGCGCCTGATCCTGGTCGGGGCCGGCGGTGTCACCAAAGACGTCAACATCGCGCTGCGCATCGCGTCAGTGCCGATGGGCAGCGAGGCGCTCGCACTGCTCCGCCTGCCGTTGGTGCTGCCGACTATGCAGGTGGTGGGCCGAGTGGCGGGCGCGGTCCTCGGGTCAACGCCGTTGGGCCGGGATCTGCCCGACGTGCTGCGGATCCTGGCGGACCTGCCCGAGCCGACCGCATCGTCTGCGTTCGCTCGAACACTGCGCGCGGTGGTCGATTGGCGTGGCCAGGTGGTCACCATGCTGGACCGATGTTACTTGACGCAATCCGTTCCCGTGCAATTGATTTGGGGTTCCAGAGATTCCGTGATACCAGTGAGCCACGCCAAGATGGCCCACTCCGCAATGCCCGGTTCGCAGTTGGAGATCTTCGAGGGCTCAGGCCATTTCCCGTTCCATGATGACCCGGACCGCTTCGTCGAAGTGGTGGAGCAGTTCATCGATTCCACCGAACCCGCCCGTTACGACCAGGAGCAATTGCGCAACCTGCTGCGTACGGGCATAAGCGAGGGCGCGATCACCGGGTCCGTCGACACTCGGGTCGCGGTGCTCGACGCGATGGGCGCCGACGAGCGCAGCGCCACCTGACCGTCGCTGCCGAGTCACCACGTAGCATCGGCCCCATGGCCATCGACGTGACCGTGCTGCGCGTGTTCACCGACCCAGACGGCAAGTTCGGCAACCCCCTCGGCGTCGTGGACGCGAGCACGGTGGACCGCAGCGATCATCAGCGGATAGCCACCCAATTGGGTTACAGCGAAACGGTATTCATCGATTTGCCCCAGCGCGGGGCCAGCACGGCAAACGCGCGCATATACACCCCCGCGACCGAATTGCCGTTCGCCGGACATCCGACCGTCGGCGCGTCGTGGTGGCTGCGTGACCGCGGCACTCCTGTCCACACGTTGCAGGTGCCCGCGGGGATCGTGCAGGTCACCTACGAGGACGACCTCACCGCGGTCAGCGCGCGCTCCGAGTGGGCACCGGAATTCGCCATCTTTGACCTCGAGTCGACAGACGAACTCTTCGCGGCGGAACCGGACGACTATCCCGACGACATACAGAACTACCTGTGGACATGGAGCGACCGCGATCAGGGCGTGCTGCGTTCCCGGATGTTCGCGGCAAACCTGGGGGTGCCCGAGGACGAGGCGACCGGAGCGGCCGCGGTGCGGATCACCGACTACCTCAGCCGCGACCTGACCATCGTGCAGGGCAAGGGGTCGGTGATCCAGACCCAGTGGAGCCCTGAAGGCTGGGTCCGCATCGCCGGCCGCGTGGTGAGCGACGGGATCAAGCAGATCGACTGACGGCTGACGGCGGCTCAGTTCTGCGCGGGAACCTCGCGGTGCGCGCGCAGTGCTTCGATCTCCCGCTCGAAGTCCTCGGCCGACGAGAACGACCGGTAGACGGAGGCAAACCGCAGGTAGGCCACCTCGTCGAGTTCGCGCAGCGGGCCCAGGATCGCCAACCCGACCTCATGGCTGGGCACCTCGGGTGAGCCGGTGGCCCGCACGGTGTCCTCCACCTGCTGGGCGAGCACGTTCAAGGCGTCGTCGTCGACCTGTCGACCCTGGCAGGCCCGGCGCACACCCCGGACGACCTTCTCGCGGCTGAACGGCTCGGTGACACCGCTGCGCTTGACCACGGCGAGCACCGCCGTCTCCACCGTGGTGAACCGCTTACCGCATTCCGGGCATGATCTGCGCCGCCGGATCGCCTGGCCCTCGTCGGTTTCGCGGGAGTCCACCACGCGGGAATCGGGGTGACGGCAGAACGGACAGTGCATCACCGCTCCTTCGCCGCCACGACAAACAACTACCTCGAACCTCTTCGAGCGTACCTGCGTGCCGACCGGGAAGCCCAGCGTCGGTGCAATTGACACACATGACATCGATGCGTCTGCCGGAGCCGTTGTGCGGCAATATCTTTCACCGCTCACAGCCCACCGTCACGCGATGGGAGCAATGAGCGTCTGACCGGCGTCTAGCGCCACGGACTCGAGTTGGTTGAGCTCGCGGATGCGCTCGACGACCTGACCGACGGGTGCTTCGGGGGCGACCCGGTGGGCCACCTGCTGCAGCGTTTCCCCTGTCTGGACCTGGACCACGGCGAGCCGGTCGGGCACCGGCGCTTCGACTCCGGTCACCCCGCCGAACTGGGCGACCAGTCCGAGCCACACCGTGATTGCCGACGCGACGAGCGCCAGCAGCACCGTCGTCGCGGGCGTGATGGGCCGCCGGCGGTGCGGAGCCCGCGACATCGCCACCCCGGTTCCGCGGTAGCGCATCGGCGCGACTGCGGGTCGGTTCGATCGCGGCCGCCGACGGCTGTCGGCGGGCCGGTATCCCGGCCTGACCACGGGCGCCGACTGGATTTCTCGGGTTTCGAGGATCGTCATCTGCTTGCCTTCCGCTTCGGTTCTTTCGCTCTTGTGTTCGAACATACTCGCTCAGGTGTTCGATTTATAGAACATGTGATCGAACTGTTGCCAAACGATATGGCAGCCCACCGACAAATTTCTGCGGCCGAGGCCGGCAACCACTTCGAGCGCGACACGCCTC
>JAVRPX010000231.1:0-5322 GCA_032161985.1 Mycobacterium sp. | reverse complement strand
CGCGAGAACCACTGAGCGTAGCGGCAACTTCGTAGAGTCCGATGCCGTCAAAATAGTGGGCCAGCACCGCGATTGGCTGGGGCAGCAAAAAGTAGTTGCCGGCGTCGAGGTAGCTGCGGATCGACATCGCTGTGAAGTCGAGCGTCTGCGTCGAGTCACCAAGTTTAGCCGCGAGCCGAGACAGGTTCCCCGTGTGGTACGTCTCGAGCGTTCGATTCCCGGTCTCACGCGCGATTTTCGCACCTAGTCGGTGCGCCTCAAACGCGCTTACCAGATCTGTGTCGTGCCTGATGTGCCCGTACGCAACGAGCGCCCAACAGATGAGGGCAGGATTCTCCGTGACGCGGTCAGCGTGGCGGAGGTCTTCCGAGGTCTGCATAGCCTCGTCGTGGGCCCCAGTCATGGCCAATGTCATTGCCAGGTGTACCCGAGGCAAGATATGCGGACCGGCGTTCTCCGACATAATTCTGCGGCACTGCGTAATCCAGCGCTCAGGCTCGCCCCTTATTAGATAGACAAGACCTAGCTCGCTGGCAAGTTCGAATGGCACCTCGTCGAAAAGTCCGCTCTCGACGGCCAGCAGAGTGGCCTCGGCGTACCGGACCGCATCGTCAAATCGAGAGGCCGCGAAATTTCTGGCCGCCATCGCATACAGCTGGGCCAGCCGCGAATGTTGAATCCTGCGCGCCGGTTCAATGATTTCCTCGGCCCACGCGCCGGGTTCGAATTGTTGGACGAAAGAGCCGAGGATCGAGGCGCACACCGCGATTGCTGAGGCGCAGTCGAGATCCTCATGGTCGGCGGCCCAGCGAAAGGCAGCACGGAGGTTCGCCAGCTCGAGCGTGAACCAGTCATAGGACTCACGTTGTCGACGGCTGTTCCAGAGGGCGAGCACATCGGGTTCCTGTCCCGCGAAATGGTGGGCATGCGCGGTGCGGAGCTCGTCGGCCTCGCCCGAAGCCACGAGTTGTTCTTCGGCGAATTGTCGGATGGTTTCGAGCATCGAGAATCTGGTCCGCACCGCTGACCGGTCGGCGACAAGAAGTGACTTGCGAACCAGGGCGTCGAGGAAATCGAGCATGGTGAACTCGTCGTCGGCGCCGGTGACGGCACACGCGCTCGCGAGCTCGAATCCACCTGCGAACACCGAGCAGCGGTTGAGAATCACTTTCTCGGCGTCGCCGAGCAACTCATACGACCACTGCACCGCGTGGCGAAGCGTCTGGTGACGTTCTAGTCCGCGCCGCGCCCCGACCAGTAGCCGGAAGCGGTCGTCCAGCCGGTCGCGCAACTCAGTTGCGGTCATCGACAACATTCGTGACGCCGCCAACTCGATCGCGAGCGGGATCCCGTCAAGGCGGCGGCAGATCTCTACGACGGCGTCCGCGCTCGCATCGGCGCTCAAGGTGATATCCGGTGCCACATGCAGGGCGCGTTGGGCGAACAACGTCGCGGCCTCCGAATCGACTCCGGCGTTCACGTCGAGTGCGGGTACCGGCCAGAGCTGTTCGTCGGCAACCCCAAGCCCTTCTCGGCTCGTGGCAATGATGCGGACCGTCGACGAGTGCTCGATGATCGTCTCGATCAGGTCCGCCGCCGATTCGAGCAGGTGCTCGCAGTTGTCGAAGACCAGCAGTCGCGACCTGCCCTCCATGACTGTCGCAATGCTGTCCGACAGACTCAGCCCTGCCTGCGGGGTGATTCCGAGTACGGCCGCGGTCGCCTCGGGCACTGCGGCCGGATCGCCGACCGGTGCCAGCTCGATCATCCAGATGCCGTCGGGAAAGGCGGATTTAAGGCGCGCGGCGGCCTCCATTGCCAGCCGCGTCTTTCCGACCCCACCGACACCTGTCAAAGTCACCAGCCGGTTCGCCTTGATAGCGGTTTCCAACTCAGCGATGGCCATCTCGCGGCCGACGAAGCTGGTGGTCTGCGGTTTGAGATTCCCGGGCGTCGAATCGAGCGTCTTCAGCGGCGGGAACTCGGTGCGTAGTCCGTCGGCCCGAACCTGGAACAGCTCCACCGGCCTCGCAATGTCACGCAGTCGTCGGGAGCCCAGTTCCGCCAGTTCGACGCCGGTGAGCAGGCCGGTGGTGGCGCCGTCGAGCAGGATCTGGCCGCCGTGTCCCGCCGCCATCACCCGCGCGGTGCGGTTGAGCACGGTGCCGAAGTAGTCGCCTCCGCGCAGTTCGGCTTCGCCGGTCGCGATCCCCATCCGCACCGGCAGCTCCAGAGCACGTTGCGCTGCCACCGCGGCATCGACCGCTGGGCGCGGGGAGGTGAACACCGCGCACATGCCGTCGCCGGTGTAGTTGAAAACCTGGCCGCCATGAGCCTCGACCGTGTCACGTAGTAGGCGGTTGTGGGTCTCGAGCGCCGCCCGCATCGCATCCGCGTCGGCCTCCCACCGCCGCGTTGAACCCTCGATATCGGTGAACAGGAACGTGAGAACATCCGACGGGACGGCAGTGGTCATAGGTACACCTCGCCCCCCGCTCCCCGGCGTTGCCATGGTAGGTCGCAAACGGGGGGCCGACCTGCGTTTTGTGACCTCTTGACACCCGTCAAGTTCCGGGGTCGTAAAGTCTGGCTCATGCAGATTCGCGAGCATGCCGTCGCCAATCCCGACAAGCCCGCCGTCATCTTGCATCCGTCGGGGACGTTGCTGACCTTCGCCGAGTTGGAGGCGCGCGCCAACCGCCTCGCCCACTTCTTCCGCCAGCACGGTCTGCGGGAGGGCGATGCCGTCGCCATCCTGATGGAGAACAACGAGCACTTCCACGCCGTCGCGTGGGCGGCGCGCCGGTGCGGTCTGTACTACGTCCCGATCAACACCCACCTGACCGCGGCCGAGGCGGCCTACATCATCGACAACAGCAGCGCCAAGGCCGTCGCCGGCTCGGCGGCACTGCGAAAGACCCTTGAGGGCCTCGGCGAGCACGCACAGCCTGACTTGCGAATCATCGCCGACGACGATCTGGACGGCTGGCATCGCTACCCGGAATGTGTTGCGGGTCAAGCCGAAACGCCGATCGACGATGAGGTCGAAGGTGACCTACTCCAGTACTCGTCGGGCACCACCGGCCGCCCGAAGGGCATCAGGCGCGAACTCTCGCACCTGCCGCCGGCCGAGGTGCCGGGCATGATGTCGGGTTTGGTCGGCTTCTGGCTGGATCCCGAGGCCGTCTATATCAGCCCCGCCCCGCTCTATCACACCGCGCCGTCGGTGTGGTCGATGACGATCCAGAGCGCAGGCATCACCACCGTGGTGATGGAGAAGTTTGACGCCGAAGGCTGCCTCGATGCCATCCAGCGCCACGGTGTCACCCATGGCCAGTTCGTCCCCGTGATGTTCACCCGGATGCTGAAGCTGCCCGAATCCGTGCGCAGCTCGTATGACCTCTCGAGCCTGAAGCGCGCGATGCACGCGGCGGCGCCATGCCCGGTCGAGATCAAGAAGCAGATGATGGACTGGTGGGGGCCGATCGTCGACGAGTACTCCGCCTCGTCCGAGGCCATCGGGTCGACGCTGATCCTCGCTGAGGACTGGCTGGCGCACCCCGGGTCGGTCGGCAAGCCGATGATGGGCGCGCTGCACATCCTCGACGAGGACGGCAACGAGCTGCCCCCGAACCAGGCGGGGGAGATCTACTTCGAGGGCGGCTTCGACTTCGAGTACCTCAACGACGCGGAGAAGACCGCCAAGTCACGTGATACGCACGGCTGGAAAACCGTTGGCGACATTGGGTATCTCGATGAAGAGGGTTACCTCTACCTGACGGACCGGCGCCACCACATGATCATCTCCGGCGGGGTGAATATCTACCCGCAGGAAGCGGAGAACATGCTCGTCACCCATCCCAAGGTGATGGACGCCGCGGTGTTCGGAATTCCCGATCAAGAGATGGGCCAGAGTGTCAAGGCCGTCGTGCAGACCGTGGACCCCGCCGACGCCACCGACGCGTTCGGCGAGGAGCTGCTTGGTTGGCTGCGAGAGCGGTTGGCGCACTACAAGTGTCCGCGGTCGATTTCCTTTGAGGCGCAGCTGCCGCGCACCGATACCGGCAAGCTGTACAAGCAGGAGCTGATAAACAGGTACTCGTGAGTGCCGTCGAGATTGCGGGGGGCATCGTCGTCGCCGTCGGATCGCCTTCCGACGACGCGACTTTCACGCTGACCGAAGACGACTGCGACGACCGCCGTACTGTCACGGTGCAGTCGGTATCCGATGCGCTCGCCGAAGTCACCGTGCGCTGTCGACGATGGCCGCAGGCAGCGGCCGTCTGCGACGACGTGCTGCGCTCGATCGATCCCGCCGGGCCAACCCGCGCCGGCGTCATCACCGAATCGCTGGCGTACTCGACGCTGCAGTCGGGACCGGAGTTCGCGCGCTGGCTGGCCGAACGGGGGCCCGCCACCGTCCCGGCCATCCCCGATCCCGTGCAGGCCGACCGTGACGGCGATCGACTGCACGTCCGGTTCGACCGCCCGCGACGGCACAACGCGTTTTCCACCGACATGCGCGCCGCACTGCTCGAAGCGCTCGAGGTCGCGCGACTTGACCCGTCAATCACCGAGATGGTGCTGGCCGGCAACGGCCCGTCGTTCTGCAGCGGCGGCGATCTCGACGAGTTCGGCACCTTCGCCGACCCGGCCAGCGCTCACCTCGCCCGCACCCGGCACAGCCCAGCGCTGGTGCTCGACGAGCTGACCGCCCGTCTCGGCCGTGCGTGCCGGGCCGAGGTCCACGGCCAGGTGCTGGGCAGCGGGCTGGAAATGGCCGCCTATTGCGGATGGGTACAGGCGCGTCCCGACGCCGTGCTTGGCCTGCCCGAACTGGGCCTCGGCCTGATCCCCGGCGCGGGCGGCACCGTCAGTATCACCCGGCGTATCGGTCGGTGGCGAACCGCATATCTAGTGCTGTCAGGCCGGACGATCGATCCGCCGACGGCGCTGAAGTGGGGACTCATCGACGAGTGTCTCAGCGCCTGACGGCCAACAGTGGCAGGCTGGCCAGCATGGGGTTGCCGAGCATGCGACCCACCGGCTGGTTCCAGGTGGCCTGGAGCGCCGACCTCGACGTCGGCGACGTCAAGGCGCTGCACTACTTCGGCGAAGACCTGGTCGCGTTCCGCGATCTCAACGGCGTGGTCCGTGTGCTCGACGCACATTGCAGGCACCTCGGTGCCGATCTGTCCCATGGCGGCTGCGTCGTCGAGGGAGGCATTCAATGTCCGCTGCACGGCTGGGTGTGGAGCGGCGCCGACGGCCGCAACGTACACATTCCCTACGAACAGTGCCCGGTCGACGACCGGAGGGTGC
>JAVRPX010000230.1:0-11090 GCA_032161985.1 Mycobacterium sp. | reverse complement strand
TGGACTTGTGCCCGCGCATCCGGGTCAACGCGATCGCGCCAGGCTCCATCCTCACGTCCGCACTCGACATCGTCGCCTCCAACGACGAGCTGCGCACCCCCATGGAGAAGGTGACACCGATGCGCCGCCTCGGCGATCCTGAGGACATCGCCGCTGCCGCCGTCTATCTCGCCTCCCCCGCGGGCAGCTACCTGACCGGCAAGACCCTCGAAGTCGACGGCGGCATCACTTTCCCGAACCTCGACCTGCCCATCCCGGACCTATAAGGAGCTGGCCATCGCCATCAAAGTCGCCGCCATCGGCACAGGAAACGTCGGCATCCATGCGCTCGCCCAGCTCATCACCGACCCACGGTTCGAACTGACCGCGGTGTGGGTGTCCTCCGATTCCAAGGCAGGCAAGGATGCCGGAGAGCTTGCGGGCCTTGATGTTTCGACAGGCATCACCGCCACCAACGACCTCGACGCCATCCTCGCGGCCAAGCCCGACTGCGCGGTCTACACCGCGCTGGCCGACAACCGCCTGCCCGACGCGCTCGAGGACTACCGCCGCATCCTCGCGGCAGGCGTCAACGTCGTCGGCAGCAGCGCGGTGTTCTTTCAGTACCCGTGGCACGTGCTGCCCGACCAACTGCTGAAACCGATCGAGGAAGCCGCGCAGTCGGGCAAGTCCAGTCTGTTCGTCAACGGCATCGATCCAGGTTTCGCCAACGACCTGCTTCCGCTCGCCTTGGCCGGAACCTGTCAGAGCATCGAGCAGATCCGGTGCATGGAGATCATCAACTACGACACCTACGACAGCGCCGCGGTGATGTTCGACGTGATGGGCTTCGGCAGGGCGCTCGATGACATCCCGTTGCTGCTGCAGCCCGGGGTGCTGAGCTTCGCGTGGGGTTCGGTGGTTCGGCAGCTGGCCGCGGGCCTCGACATCGAGCTCGACGACGTCAACGAGACCTACGTCCGCGAGCCCGCGCCAGAGGACTTCGACATCGCGTCGGGCCATATCGAGAAGGGCACCGCCGCCGCCCTGCGGTTCGAGGTGCGTGGCATGAAGGACGGCAAGGCCGCCGTGGTGCTCGAACACGTGACGCGCTTGCGCAACGACCTGCACCCCGACTGGCCGCAGCCGGCCCAGGAGGGCGGCTCGTATCGCATCGAGATCACAGGCGAGCCGTCGTATGCCGTGGACATCTGCTTGAGCAGCCGCAAGGGCGATCACAACCACGCCGGATTGGTTGCCACGGCGGCGCGCGTCGTCAACGCCATCCCTGCGGTAGTCGACGCTGCACCGGGAATCAGGACCACGCTCGACTTGCCCCTGATCACTGGGAAAGGACTGTACGCTGGCTGATAGCTCGGGGACTTGAAAGAAGGACTCGCCTATGCGGCACCGGCTCTATTTCGCCCCGATGATCGCTGCGGCAGGCGCTGCAGCAGCAATCCTCACACCTCCCGCGGCCGTCGCCGATCCCGGTGACACCTCCACATTGCCGTCCTGCACAAGCGTCGGCGGCGTTACCGATATGGGCGCTGGGACGACCGAATGCGCCACGCCCGGCAACGTTCAGCTCAATGCCACCCCGCCCGAACCGGATTATGTGTATCCGTGGGATGACGAGTTCTATGGTTCGGCGTTGATCATGGGCGGCGGCTACGGCCCCCACGGCGGTGGCGGTGGGGGCGGCGGCCACGGCGGCCGCTGACCAAAGATTTCCCCCTGGCCCATTTAAGGAGGCCAACATGCGAACCAGGCTTCGCACTCTCACACCGGTTTTCGCGGCGGCAGGCGTTTGCGCCGCAATCGCGCTGGCACCGGTCGCCGCGGCCACTCCCCGATGCACAACCGTCGCCCCGAACACGACGCAATGCCAAACGAACGGCAGTGCACAAATCGTCACCTCACCCCAGTTGCAGAACAACTACTGGGGCGGCTGGCCGTACGGCGGCGGTCTGGTCGTCGGCATCGGCGGCTGGGGCTGGTAACCACCCCTCGCTAGACTCTCCCTGAGGTTTCGTCTAACCTAACTTTTCTATTCGCTTTCCCGGATAGAGAGTGGGTTCGTTGATCCCGGACACCGAGGCACGGCTGCGACCGAGCTGGTATCTGCTCGGACCGGCGTTCGTCGCCGCCATCGCTTACGTCGATCCCGGCAACGTCGCTGCCAACGTCAGTGCCGGCGCGCAGTACGGCTTCCTGCTGGTCTGGGTCATCGTCGTGGCCAACGTCATGGCGGGGCTGGTGCAGTTTCTGTCGGCGAAGCTGGGTCTGGTCACTGGACGCTCGCTACCCGAGGCCGTCGCCGACCACACCCGCACCGGCACCCGTATCGCGTATTGGCTGCAGGCCGAATTGGTCGCCATGGCAACCGATCTCGCCGAGGTCGTCGGTGGCGCGATTGCACTGCACCTGCTGTTCGACTTACCCCTTCTGGTTGGCGGCGTGATCACCGGAGCGGCGTCGCTTCTACTGCTGGCGATCCAGAACTGGCGCAGCCAACGCATGTTCGAGCGGGTGATTAGCGGGCTGCTGCTGGTCATTGCGATCGGGTTCTTGACAAGTCTGTTCGTCGAACCTCCTTCCGCGGGCGACGTGGCCGCGGGTCTGCTTCCGCGGTTCGAGGGCTCCGAGAGCGTGCTGTTGGCCGCCGCGATGCTCGGTGCGACGGTGATGCCGCACGCCGTGTACCTGCACTCCGGCCTGGCTCGCGACCGGCACGGTCACCCCGAAGCGGGCAGGCAGCGCCGCTGGTTGCTCAAGGTGACGCGGCTGGACGTCGGGCTGGCGATGCTCGTCGCCGGCGCAGTGAACCTGGCGATGCTCCTGGTGGCCGCGACCAACCTGCAGGGCCGCGACAACACCGACTCCATCGAAGGCGCGCATGCGGCGGTCCGCGACACCCTTGGCCCGACGGTCGCGCTGCTCTTCGCGGTCGGCCTGCTGGCCTCCGGCCTGGCCTCGACGTCGGTGGGCGCCTACGCGGGCGCGATGATCATGCAGGGCCTACTGCGCCGCTCGTATCCGTTGCTGCTGCGCAGGCTCGTCACCCTGATCCCGGCGCTTGCGATCCTGGCAATCGGTGTCGATCCCAGCCGCGCGCTGGTGTTGTCCCAGGTCGTGCTGTCCTTTGGGATCCCGTTCGCGCTAATCCCCTTGGTGCGGCTGACCAGCAACCGCAGCCTGATGGGTGAAGACACGAACCACCGCGTGACCACTGCCCTCGGGTGGTCGGTCGCTGCGTTGATTAGTGTGCTTAATGTGGTGCTGATCTATCTGACCGTCAAGGGCTGAATGCTCAGGCCCGATGTCGCCGGCCAAGCGGCTCCGGCTCGTCATAGCTACTTCGCGTACGGGTCCAACCTGTGCGTGCGGCAGATGGCGCGGCGATGCCCCGGCGCGGTCAATCCGCGGCCCGCGATGCTGGCCGATCACGACTGGCTGATCAACGAACGCGGGGTGGCCACCGTCGAGCCGTTCGACGGCTCCGAGGTACACGGCGTGGTGTGGCACGTGACCGACCACGACCTGGCGACGCTCGACAGCGCCGAGGGCGTTCCCGCGCGGTATCGGCGCGACCGGCTGACCGTGCACACCGACGACGGGCCGTCCGAGGCGTGGGTCTATATCGACCACCGCGTGGATCCCGGCGCTCCGCGGCCCGGCTACTTGGAACGCATCGTCGACGGCGCCGTGCACCACGGCCTGCCACACCGCTGGATCGAATTCCTTCGGCGCTGGGATCCCACACATTGGCCGCGACGCGTCGACAAGTCGAGTCTGCCTGCACCGCAGTCACTTTCGGAGCTACTTGCCGGTCCCCGCATCATCGAGGACAGCACTCTGCGCTCGCGGTTCGGGTTCCTGGCCATCCACGGCGGCGGGCTGGAGCAGATGACCGACGTCATCGCCGAGCGGGCCGCCGAGGCGGCAGGCGCATCGGTGTACGTGCTGCGCCATCCCGATCACTATCCGCACCACCTTTCGTCGGCGCTGTACCGCCCACAGGAATCCGAGCGGCTGGCCGAGTTCCTCGACCACGTCGAGGTCGCGGTGTCGCTGCACGGATACGGCCGCATCGGGCGCAGCACCCAACTGCTGGCCGGCGGTCGCAACCGCGCCCTGGCCGAACACCTCAAGCACCACGTCAACGTGCCTGGCTACCAGGTCGTCACGGACCTCGACGCCATCCCGCGCGAGCTGCGCGGCCTGCACCCCGACAACCCCGTCAACCGCGTCCGCGGCGGAGGCACCCAGCTCGAATTGACGCCGCGTGTGCGTGGCATCAGCCCGCGAAGTGGACTGCCCGGCGACGACGGCCTGACTCCGGCGACGTCCGCATTGGTGCGGGGCCTCGCCGCGACCGCCCGCTCGTGGCAACTAACGTCGGCCTAGGCCCTAGCGTAGACGCGATCGCCGCGCAGTTCGCTCTCGGCAGGCCTACTGGCGCAGCCCGTTAACGCGTTGCCCTGCAAGGCCTTCAGTAGTGCGGGCGTGTTGTGCGAGTAGGTGAAGCAGTTCGGGCGCAGTGATGGGTTGGCTGTAGTAGTGGCCTTGGGCGACGTCGCACCCGTAGGAGGCGAGGACGGCGGCGGTGGCGGTGGTTTCGACGCCTTCCGCGACGGTCGTCAACCCCAGGGTGTGGGAGAGGTCGATCACAGAGCGCACAATCGCTGCGGCGCGAGGATCTTCGGTGACAGATGAGATGAACGAGCGGTCAAGTTTCACTTCGTCGATCGGCAACTCGCGGAGGTAGTACATCGAGGAATAACCGCTGCCGAAATCGTCGATGGCGATCCTAATACCCAGGCCGCGCAATCCATCCAGCATGACGCGGGCCCGATCGAGGTTATCCAGCATGAAGTCTTCGGTGATTTCGACGGCCAGCATGGATGCAGTCAGTCCGTGGCGCTTGAGCGCGTCGTCCAGCCGAGCGGGTAGATCCAGGTCGGCCAGGGTCGGCGGAAAGAGGTTGACCGCCACGGGAACCCGGTGCCCGGCCGCATGCCAGACGGCGGCGTCGTCGAGGGCGCGCTGCACGACCAGTTCGGTGATGGAATGCATGAGGGAGTGGCGTCTGGCCAGCGGCAAGAAATGTTCGGGGGCCAGCAGCCCAAGCTCGGCGTGGTGCCAGCGCACCAATGCCTCCACCCCCACGATCGCACCGCTGCGCAGACTGACCTTCGGTTGATAATGCACAGCCAGGTCGCCATGGTCGATGGCCTGACGCAACTCGGCCAGCAGCTGCATCCCGGCGCGGGTGGCGACGCGTCCGTCCGCGTCCGGTGTGTAGACCAGGTAGCGCGACTGGCTGCGCTTGGCACGATACATGGCGATGTCAGCATGGCGCAGCAGTGACCCGACGTCACGGCCGTGCTCGGGGCACAACGCGATGCCGATGCTGGCGCCGGTCTGCACATTCAGCCCGCCAAGTTCGACTGTCTCGTCTAGGGCGGTGATCAGCGCGGCGGCCGCCTGCATGGCGCGGCCCGCACCGACATGCGGTAGCAGCAGGGCAAATTCGTCGCCGCCCAGGCGCGCCAGGATGTCATCCTCGCGCAGCGGCCCGCTCAGTCGGGCCGCGACCCGACGCAGCAGCTCGTCGCCGGCCGCGTGCCCAAGTGAGTCGTTGACGTCCTTGAAGTGGTCGAGATCCAACAGCAATAGCGCGCAGGAAACCTGCTCGTCCGCCCCCCCGCGAGGTAGGAATCTCTCCACGCGGTGATAGAAAGCGCGTCGATTCAGCAGCGCAGTCAGATCATCGGTGTGGGCGAGGTGGGCGTGCTCGGCGGTGTGGCGCGCTTCCCAAAATGCCGCCGCGAGCCGCCCCAAAGCCGCCAACAGCGTGGCCACTGCCAGGAAGGTCGCCGCCGGGGTGATGGACGTATACCTCGCGGCAACAAGCACGCTGATGGCCGCCAGGGCCGCCAGCAACGGCACTCCCAGGGGCAACCACGTCGCGGGGATGCGGGCGATTCCCGGGCGTTGATGCCAGCCCGGCGCGACCGCCACCACCGTCACCGCGATCACCCACGCGGCATCGAGCAGACCACCCGGCTGATAAGTGCCACGCGCCGCCTGGATCACATAGGTGCTGTCCACGACACCGAAGACAATCAAGCCACCGGCCAGCCACCACAACGCCGCCGGGGGCCGCCAACGGAACAATGCCATCGAGCCAACGATCAACGCGAGCAGCAACAGATCCCCCACGGGGTAGACGAGATTGACCGCCGTCTGTGTGGCGCTGCCCCCCAAGTAGGCCATCAATTTGGGCATCACCACCGCCGCCGCCACCGTTGCCGCACCAAGCCCGACCACCACGCCGTCGAGCGTCAAACTCGACGGCAACCGGTCCACACGTGACCGAATGAGCAGCACCAGCGCGACATAGACACATGGATAGAAGACGAACCACAGCACGTCGCAGAGCGACGGGATTGGTATTGGATCCATCGGGCGGATGAACCACATGTAGTACGTGTTCGCCAGAGCAAATGATGCCAATCCCGCCGCCACGATTCGCCAGGCGACACGGTCGGGCGATGATGCCGGGACTCGGATGAGGCAAAGGGCCACAGTGGCGCCGTAGGCAAGGTTTTGCATGATCCCGTCCATCCACCACGAATAGCCTTGGTGTGCGCGAACGCCGGGCACTGTGGTGACTACAAAGGCGGCAATGAACGCGAGGAGCGCGACCTGGACGATCTGATGCCGCCCAGTCGGCCGGCGATCCCACCCGCGCTCCCCCCTGAAACCCGCTGGTTCTGGAGGTGGCGCTACGGGCGGCGGCTGATCAACTTCGACCACTGCGTGATCGCCGTCAGTCGCGGGCTCGCAGAGGGATGTCTCGACGATCTCGGGCGGCGGGTCTGCGAAGTCATGTCGATTGCCGACGACGGTAGAGGCGGCGTGATGCATGTTCGCGGTGAACATGTGTACACCACCGGTTCCGGACCGTTTTGCCGAGTACATCGCGATGTCGGCCTGTTTGAGGAGCGTGTCGGCCGATGTTTTCACGTTGGCGGCCGACTGGTCGGCAAGTCCGACACTGGGCCGGATGGTGAGGCGATACCCGTCGACGAGGAATGGTGCGTCGAAGGCCTCGACCACTCGACGGGGTATCAGCTGGGCGGGGTCGCTGCCATCCTCGAGAAGGATGCAGAATTCGTCACCGCCGAGGCGAGCAACGGTGTCTCCACTGCGGGTGCAGCCGAGGAGTCGTTCGGCAACCTGCGCGAGGAGCGCGTCGCCGGCCCGATGTCCGAGGGTGTCGTTGACCTCTTTGAAATTGTCCAAGTCCAGCGACAACACAGCTACCCAGCGAGGCTCGCGCTGACGCAACGTCACTGCATGGGACAAGCGGTCGAGGAGCAACGTGCGGTTGGCGAGGCCGGTGAGTGGGTCGCGCAGTGCCTGGTCTGCGACGGTGTCAAGCAGCCGTCGGTTCTCGGCCACCACAAAGAATTGTCGGATGAGGACGGCGGCGACCAGAAGCATGCCCACGGCAATCACCAGCCCGGATTCCTGTTCGGGTAAGACGTGCGCGGCCCCGACAAGCATGGCCAATACGAGCGGCGCGTACGGCATCCACAAACGCGCCGGCCCCGGCATCGAGGTGGCGTCCGAATCGGTGTGCCGTGGTCTTGTGCTGACGAGCGCGGCAGCACCCAGCACCAGGAACGCGCCCATCCAGCCCAGGTCGATGAGATTGCCACTGTTGTAAGAGCCCGTCGAGTTCAGGTAGACGAAGGCACTGTCCGACAACGCCATCAGGGCGACGCCGCCGGTCAATAGCCCGAGGGTCAGCCGCCGCGCGGTACCCGTGCTGGCCACAGCCAGTACCGCCACGGTGATCAGCACGACGTCGATGACCGGATACGCCAGCGACAGCGCGAAAGCAAACCAGTTGGTAGCACCGGCGCGATATACGCTGCCCAACACCGTCACCCACGACAGCACGAATAAGGATCCGGCGACGATCAGACCATCCAGCAGCAGCAGTGTTCGTGACGGAGCGGTCTGCCTCGACGGCAACAACATCAAGGCCAGCCCGGCCCCCACTGGGAACAGCAAGAACCCCGCATCCGCCGCTGACGGGAACGGGACCTGGTCCTGTCCTCGCCATAGCTGGTAGTAGCTCGATATAGCCTCGCCGACGGCCCAACAGCCCAGACCGGCTGCCAGGCCGATCCACCCTGCCCGAACACGGCCGCGGGCTCGACGCGCGGCCGCTCCCGCACACACGGCGGCATACAGCGGAAAGTAGACAAGTCCGAGGTCATCAACGAAACGGGTGACCGACGGGCCACCCCACTGCCACACCAACCATCCGGTGAACACCACCGCACTGCCGATACCGAATGTCGCCGCCAGGAACACGTTCCGCCGCGACACCGGAAGCACGATGTGCTGCCTAGCTGACGAGATTCGCACCGCACGGCGTGCAGACTCTGTCATCTGCCCATACAGCCGGCTGGACTGGATTTGGCTGAGGAGTTGATGCTGTCAGCAAACAAACGGCTCAGCATAACCACTTCCCCCTGACCGCCCGCTTTCGGTTGAATGGATGTTGCCATCTTCTCCATCTGCGCTCGAAAGAGCGTGTGTGCAGACGGCCCAGCAGACGTCGCGTTGACCATTCCGTCATTTTATTCGTTCGCGTGACCGAGCCTACCGTTCACCCACATGATCGATGACGACTTCTCATGCATCCAGTCGCGAAGCGGTAATGCGTCACGTGCGATTTCTGTGTGGACTTCAGCGAATCGGATGTCGCGTGTTGGCTGGTAGCGGACATCACGACTAGTAGACGAGCTAAGTCTGGTAGCCACGGGAGACGGCGAAGAGAGTCGAACATCAGTTCCGTGCACGGTCTCGGTAACCGGGCTCGCCGTACACAGGCTGCGTCACTTTCAGGTTGCTGAAACTGACGCCCAGTGCTTGCTATTTCCATATAGATGAGCACTGTCCACAGGCAAGCAGACGATCATCAAATTTCGCCAGCAGCTCATAAGACGGCGAAGATGGCGCTCGCCTGCTTGCTTTCCAACGCGATCGTTCATATTTAGCAACGCACAGCAGCCGCCTGCTTCGCGATAGATTTCGGCGAGAGCAAGATGGTTTACTGCCCGGCGTAGACACGGTCGCCGCGCAGATAGGTTCCGACGACACGCACGGCAGTAAGGTCGGGCGCCGGCGTGGACCGTGGATCGCGGTCGAGCCACACGAGGTCGGCGTCAACACCGGGTGAGATTGTGCCCCATTGCCTCTCGGCGAAGGCCTGCCGGGCGACGCCTGCGGTGTAGGCCGTCAGTGCCCGATCGACGGACATGATCTCGTGCGGCGTCCACCCGCCTCGCGACACCGCCACCGCGATCCCTTTCAAAGGCGTGCCCGACGACACCGGCCAGTCCGAGCCGAACGCCAGCGGCGCACCGGAGTCGTCGAGGCTGCGCATCCGATACTGCTGGACGCCACGATCGTCGCCCAGCCGCGGAATCGTCAGCTCGACCATCAACGGATCGAGCTGCGCCCATAGCGGTTGCATGTTGGGTATCACGCCCAATGCGGCGAAGCGGCCGATGTCAGCGTCGTCGACGAGTTGCGCATGGGCGATCACCGGCCGGCGGTCGCGCGGCCCGTTGGTGGCGACGACATGCTCGATCGCGTCCAGCGCCTGACGTGCCGCCGCATCCCCGATCGCGTGGATGTGGATCTGGAACCCGAGTACATCGACCGCGCGGGCGGCGTCGGCGAGGTTGTCCCACACCTGCATGCCGTGGTCGTGCAGCGATCCGCAGTACGGCGCGAGCAGGGCGCCGGTTTCGTTCTCGATGACCCCGTCGGCGAAGAACTTCACGGTGTTCGCTGTCAGTAGGGGCGACGCGACGTCCTGGACACGGCGACGCACGTCGGCGAAATGCTCGAGTTGAGAGTCGAAGTAGCGAGGGTCGGCGTACAGGCCGAGGTTGAACCGCACTGCCAGCTTGTCCTGACCGGCCGCGTCGAGATAGGTGTCGACGTCGGCCGGCTCCACCCAGGCGTCCTGCACCCAGGTCACGCCGCGGGCCAGGTAGTAGTCGGCCGCCGTTCGAAGGGCGTCGACACGCACCGCGGGATCACGTTCGGGCACCACGTTGTGCACCAGGTCGACGGCACCCCACTCCCGCAGCGTGCCAAGCACTGAGCGGTCGCCGCGGCGCGGTATGGCGCCCAACACCGGGTCCGGGGTGTCGGCGGTGACCGCTGCCCGCTCGAGCGCAACGCTGTTGCACCACACGGTGTGGTAATCCCACGCGCGCAGCACGACCGGTCGGCCGGGAACCGCGGCATCGAGCCAGTTCGCATCGAACAGGCCGTCAGGAGCCAGGCTGCTGTCGTAGGAAGCGCCGACAATCCACTCGTCGTCGGGATGCTCGACGGCGAATCTCCTTACCTCATCGACGATCTCGTCGACGGACTTGCAATGCCGCACATGTGGTCCGACCGTCTCAAGGCCACCGGGCAGCGGGTGGGCGTGTCCATCGCCGAACGACGGCATCAGGAAACCACCGTCGAGGTCGACCCGCTCGGCAGCCGCAACCAGCGACCGTGCCTGCTCACCTACCGCCTGCACCACTCCGTCGACCACCAACAGCGCATCGGTCGTCTGGCCGCTGACACCGGTCCAGATGGTCCCACCAGCGAAAAACGTCGAGGGCACCCCGCGACGTTACGACACCAATCCATCGGCCGCACGGCTCCGAATACCTCGATGTGGACCGCATACACCCTTACGAACGCTCGGTCGCCGTCATTGGCAGCGGCGTGTCCGGCCTGGTCGCCGCGTACGCGCTGGCGGCGCGCGACGGGGTCACCCTGTTCGAGGCCGACACCCGCATCGGCGGGCATGCCCACACCCACTACGTCGATCGGGGCGACGGCTACACCGTGGGCGTCGACTCCGCCTTCCTGGTGCACAACGATCGCACCTACCCGACGCTGTGCCGGCTGTTCGACGAGCTGGGGATCGCCACCCAGGAGACCGACATGTCAATGTCGGTGCGCGACGACGCGAGCGGGCTGGAGTACGCAGGTGCACGAGGCATCGGCGG
>JAVRPX010000229.1:0-2856 GCA_032161985.1 Mycobacterium sp. | reverse complement strand
GTTGAGGGACTTCTCCGTCGGCGCAACCGTTGGCGGCGGCGCAGACGTGGCAGGCGTCGTGGTCGTCGTGGTCGTCGTCGATGTCTCAGGCGCCTTTTCTCCTTCCTTGGCGCACGAGGCGGTCAAGCCCACCATCGTCACAACCGCGGCACCACCGACAAGCGCCGCGACACGGCGAGCCATCCGACCCATCACTTTTCCTAACTTCGAAAGTCCTGTGCCAGCGGTTTTGAAGATCAATCTGGCGAACCGAACTGTAATCCAATGTCATAACGGACGCACAGCGATTGTCCAGCTGCCGGCGGCCGAGGATTGAAATTCGGGCCACCTGGATACACCCCCGTTGTCGCTCGTATCGCCGTGCCCGCGAGGTGGTCGCCGTGTACCAACAGATTCTCGATCCGGTTGCGCATTCCCTGGCGTGGAGCTCGCTGGTCGCGGCGCTGCCGCTGCTGACTTTGTTCCTGATGCTGGGTGTGCTGCGGGTGACGGCCTGGGTGGCATCGCTGATATCGCTGGCACTCGCCCTCGGGATCGCGATCCTGGTGTACGGGATGCCGGTCGGTCAGTCCCTACTGGCCGGGACGGAAGGCGCCGCGTTCGGGTTCTTCCCGATCCTGTGGATCGTGATCAACGCGATCTGGGTCTACCAGATGACCGTCGAGACAGGGCATTTCGACGTACTGCGGCGCTCGTTCGCGCGGGTCAGCGATGACCAGCGGATACAGGCGATCATCATCGCGTTCTCGTTCGGCGCACTCATCGAGGCGCTGGCCGGGTTCGGTACTCCGGTCGCGGTGACATCGGTGATGTTGATGGCGCTCGGGTTCAAACCGCTCAAGGCGGCGGTGCTCGCGCTGGTCGCCAACACCGCGCCCGTGGCGTTCGGGGCGATGGCCACCCCGATCCTGACGCTGGGCAAGGTGACCGAGCTGCCGAGCGACACCCTCGGTGCGATGGTGGGCAGGCAGACCCCGATTCTGGCGCTGTTCGTGCCGCTGGCGCTGGTCGCGATCGTCGACGGTTGGCGCGGCATTCGGGAAACGTGGCCGGTGGCCCTGGTCTGCGGCTTCGTCTTCGCGGTCGCGCAGTACGCGACCTCCAATTTCATCTCGGTACCGCTGGCCGACGTGGTTGCGTCGCTGCTGTCGGTCGCCGCGGTGGTCGCAATGGTGCGGGTCTTGCATCCTCGCCGCGAGCAGGCGCCTACGGTGATCGCGGGCGGCGCCGCCGACGAACCGACACCGGAATTCGCGCAGCGTGTGAACACCTCGCAGCCAAACCCCGACGACCGGGCGGAGGTCGCGCGCGCGTACGCCCCCTACGCGATCATCATCGTGGTCTTCGTGATCTGTCAGATCACAGCGGTCAAGAAGCTGCTCGACAAGGCGACTCTCAAGTTCCATTGGCCGGGGCTGCACGTCGTGAGCCCCACCGGAAAGCCGGTGTCGCTCACCGAGTTCACGCTCAACCTGCTCACCACGCCCGGCACCCAGATGCTCGTCGCCGGCGCATTGGCGATGATCGCGCTCAAGTTGTCGGTGCCTCGCGCGCTCAAGGCGTACGGCACCACACTGTTCCAACTGCGATTCGCGATCGTGACCGTGATGGTGGTGCTTGCGCTGGCGTTCGTGATGAACCTGTCGGGGCAGACGATCACGCTCGGCACGTGGATGGCCGGTGCAGGCGGGGCGTTCGCGCTGCTGTCGCCGGTTCTCGGCTGGCTCGGAGTGGCCGTCACGGGTTCCGACACATCGTCGAACTCGCTGTTCGGCGCCCTTCAGGTGACGGCGGCCAATCAGGCAGGGCTATCCGATGTGCTGATGGCCGCGTCCAACAGTTCAGGCGGAGTGCTCGGCAAGATGATCTCGCCGCAGAACCTGGCCATCGCGGCGGCGGCGGTCGGGATGAACGGCAAGGAAGGCGACATCTTCCGCCGCGTCGTCGTGTGGAGCGTGGCGTTCCTGGCGCTGCTGTGCGTGCTGTCGGCACTGCAGTCGTCTGTGCTGTCCTGGATGGTGCCCTGAACGGTCTGCGAACCGGTTGGCGGCCGGCTATTTCGAGTTGTTCGTCCTGACCGCGGTCAAAGCCTCGGTCAGCGTCGGATACAGCTCGAAGATCTGGTCGAGGCCGGTCAGCTCTATCGGTCGGCTGGTCGATGCGCTGTTCGCGACGACCGCAAAATGCGCGGACTCGCTGACGTTGGTGTGCGTCGCCACCAGGGCCTGAAGACCCGCCGAGGCAAGGAACCCAACCTCGGACAGGTCGATCACCAACCCCGTCGGCCTGGGTATCAGCGCTTCGTCGATGGCAGCTTCCAGTGCAGGCACCGTGGCCAGGTCGATATCGCCACCGACCTTCAGCACCGCGATCCCGTCCTGGTAGGCGATCGCGGTGGCGATCGCATCCTGGTCTGACAACGCTCGTCCTTCGTCTGGCGCCCGGGCGGGCGTGCACCGAGCCTAGCCTTCAATGGCGGTTGGAGATTGGTTACTTCGTCGCTTCCGCGCCCGGCCCTGACGCTAATGTCGGCACAGGACTCGTGCACCGACACCTTCGCGCGAGTGGAGCTGGGAGGCCGAATGTCTGAATCGTCGACGGATTTCGCCAGTACCGCCAGGCTTGTGGGCGAGGATCTGCTGCCTCAGCTCGTGCAGCATCTACGCCAAAACCGGACCGTGTTGCGTGAGGAGTGGGCACGCCGAATCACCGAGGCGGAGCTGCTGACGGCGATGTCGCCCGAGGAGATCTTCTCCGAGGCAACCACGGTCTACGACAGCTACGTCGAGGTGCTGGAGACCGGTAGCGTCGAGGCGCTGCAGGACTACGCGCGCGACCTGTCCGAGCGGATCATCC
>JAVRPX010000228.1:0-6580 GCA_032161985.1 Mycobacterium sp. | reverse complement strand
ACGCCACCAGGACCGCCTTGCGCCCGAACCGCGACGCCTCCGCCCCTGCGCGAGACGACGCCCAGGTGCCTGCCAGATAAGCCAGGAACACGAGGCTGACGGCGAAGGGCGGGAGGTAGAAAGGTGCTCCGGACAACCGGAAGCCAAGGTAGTTGTAGAGCGCAACGAAACCGCCCATCAACAGGAACGCCTGGGCGAACAGTGTGAGCTGGCGACGAGAGCGCAGGTTGGCGAACAACCGTTGGGCGAGGCTGCCTTCGGGATTTGTGCCAGACCGGTTCGACGGGACGAAACCGCGAGGCTCCGGGGCGAGCTTGACGAAACTCAGTGCCGCGATTCCGCAAACCACCGCCACCGTGAACACACCGATACGCCAACCGGCGATCTCGGCGACGGGGCTGCACACCAACCGGCCCGTCAGCCCACCGATCGTTGTTCCGGCGACGAACGTACCCGCCGCCCTCGCAGCGTGCACCCGATCGATCTCTTCGGTGAGGTATGCGACCGCGATGGCAGGCACGCCGCCGACGATCAGCCCTTCGAGAAACCGCCCGGCCAGCAGCAGTTGAAACGTCGGCGCGAAAGGAACCAGCAGGCCGACAGTGGTCGCCCCGGTGACCGAAATCGAGATCGCCTTGACGCGGCCGATGCGGTCGGCCAGCGTCGACCACGGGATCACGCCGATGGCCAAGCCGACGGTCGACGCCGAGACCATCAATGCAGCGCTGGCCGCGCCGATGTCCAAATCCGCAGCGATCAGCGGCAGCACCGCCTGCGGCGAGTAGAGCTGAGCGAACGTCGCGACACCGGCGCAGAACAGCGCGGCGAGCAGCCGGCCGTACGCCGCCGAGCCACGCGCGTGGCCGGGCCATTCGGACGCTGCTGCCTGGTCGATCGACATCATCGGGACGTTAGGCCTAGTGCGTTGATGTGTCTAATACATCAGATTCTGCAATGTCATGCGCATGTCGCATCATGCGACGGCAGGGCGGGAATCAGGCGGGTATCGCCTTGAGGAAGGTCACAAATCGTGCCCCCGGCGGCGACAGCGCCCGGGCCCGGTCCCACACCAGACCCACCTCGCGCTTGGCACCGAAGTTCGTGAGCGGCACGTGCACGACTTTGGCGTCGGCACCGTCGCGGGGCATGGGCACCACCGCGACGCCGAATCCCGCGGCGACAAGGCCTTCCATCGTCGGGATCTCGGTCGCCTCGAAGACGATGTCGGGGTGGATGCTGTCCTCGGCCCACAGCTCATCGGTGAGCTGCCGCAAACCGGTCTGGCCTGCCAGCGCGACAAACGGCTCTTCGGCAGCCGCGGACAGGCGCACGCGGGCGCGCGACGCCAACCGGTGCCCGCGTGGCACCGCCAGGCACAGTCGCTCCTCGTAGAGCCGGTGCCAGACAAGGCCGGGCGCCTTCGGTCGCGGCGAGGTGATGGCAATGTCGGACTGACCGCCACGCACCCGTTGCGTGATCTCGGAAGCCGGCCCCTGAAACAAGTCGAACGCGATCCTGTGTGCCGACTCGCGGAACCGGCGAAGTTGTTCCGGCACATACCAACTTGCCAGCGAATGCAGAAATGCCAGCCGCACCCGTCCGGTGTCTGGATCCCGCAGGGCGTCGATGCGGTCGATGGCCGATTGCATCTCGGCGATGCTGCGCCGGGCGTGTTCGAGCATGATCTGTCCGTACGGGTTCAGCCGCAGCCGCCGGTTCACGCGGTCGAACAGCGGCGTGCCCACCTGCGTTTCGAATCGACTCAGCGCGCGTGACAGGGTGGGCTGGCTGACGCCCAACTCCGCAGCCGCGTCCGTGACGTGCTCGATCTCGGCGAGCGCGACGAACCACTCCAGTTCCTCGAGGTGCATTCGTCGACGATAACGAAACTGCATGAAGTCGGGCACAGCGTTGCCTCAGGCGCATCACGCATACTGGCTGACATGTCCACATGGCTCATCACCGGCTGCTCGACCGGACTCGGCCGTGCCCTCGCCGAAGCCGTCATTCGCGAAGGCCACAACGCCGTCGTCACCGCCCGCGACGTCACGAGAGTCGCCGACCTGACCGAGAGCGCGCCCGATCGTGTGCTCCCCCTTTCGCTTGACGTCACCAGTGCCGAACAGGTCGCCTCCGCTGTGCAGCAGGCAGAAGAGCGGTTCGGCGGCGTCGATGTGCTGGTCAACAACGCCGGCTACGGCTACCGCGCCGCCGTCGAAGAAGGCGACGACGCCGACGTCCGCACCCTGTTCGAGACGCACTTCTTCGGCACCGTCGCCATGATCAAAGCCGTCCTTCCCGGCATGCGGGCCCGGCGCTCCGGTGCCATCGTGAACATCTCCTCGATCGGCGTTCAGCTGACACCGGTCGGATCCGGGTACTACGCCGCAGCGAAGGCGGCCATCGAGGGAGTGAGTGGAGCCCTGCGCGGTGAGCTTGCCCCCCTTGGCATCTCGGTCACAACGGTTGAGCCGGGTGCATTCCGCACCGACTTCGCCGGACGCTCGCTCACCCAGTCGGCCAGCGTCATCGACGACTACGCGGCCACCGCCGGGCAGCGCCGCAAGGAGAACGACACCATGCACGGCAACCAGGCCGGCGACCCTGCCAAGGCAGGCGCCGCGATCATCGCGGCCGTCGAATCCAGTGAGCCACCGGCGTTCCTGCTCCTCGGACCCGACGCCCTCGCCGCCTACCGCTACATCGCGGACGCCCGCGCGAACGAAATCGCGAAGTGGGAACATCTCAGCGCCAGCACCAATTTCGACTCCTAGCACCTCACCGCGTCCCGAGAGACTCCTCCAGGTGGGCAAGAGCGTCGATGCCCTCATCGGCGACGTAAACGAGCTCGGCTACGGGCACCGGCAGGAACCCTCCTCCTGGATGCGGCACTGGTGACCCGTTACTTCGGTAGCAAGCAGGATCTGTTCGCAACAGCAACGGAGTTCAGGATCGAACTGCCAGACCTGACTGGCGCGGCCCCGGACGACATTGCGGACATGCTGTTGCCGCGGTACTTCGTGGTATGGGAAGACGACCACTCGTTCTTGGCGCTGCTGCGGGCGGCGAGCACGAGCCGGATCGCTGCGGACACCTTGAACGAGACGCTTGCCACGCACGTGGCGCCGACTTTGAGAGCCGTCACCCCCGACAATCACCGACAACGGATCGCCATGACGGATGCGTTCGTCATCGGGCTCGCCATGACGAGATCCGTGCTCGCTAATCCACCGATGACCCACCTCAGTCGCGAGGAACTCAGCGCCTGGGCCGGACCGATCTTCCGGCAGCTACTCGTCGGTCCGGCACCGTCATAATTGCCGGGTTGGGCCTGACGACCCGCCGCCGGGCCTGCCGTCCTTGCGTTTGTGGCCGCATCGCGGATGCTGATTCCGTGATGTCAACGCGACGCCGTCGGGACGGCGCTAGGACCACGCCATGACTACGGCACCTGACTCATTCAGCATCGACGGTGTTGACGGTGTTCGCATCGTCGCTGACCGCCTTGGCGATCCACTTGCGCCAGCCGTGGTGTTCTTGCACGGCGGCGGCCAGACCCGCCGCTCTTGGGGACGAGCGGCCGCCGCCGTCGCCGAGCGTGGATGGCAGGCGGTCACGGTCGACTTTCGCGGCCATGGCGAGTCCGATTGGTCCGAAGACGGCGATTATCGCGTCACCACCTTCGCGGGGGACGTGCTGGAGGTACTGCGCCAGCTTCCGCCTCGACCTGTCTTAGTCGGTGCCTCCCTTGGTGGATTCACAGCAATGCTGCTCGCAGGCGAGCTTTCGCCGAACACCGTGCGCGCCGTCGTCTTGGTGGACATCGTGCCCAACATGAACCAATCCGGTGCGACACGGATACACAGCTTCATGAATGACCGCATGACGTCGGGATTTGCCTCGTTGGAGGAGGTGGCTGACGCAATCCAGGAATACAACCCAAACCGGGGCCGCCCCACCGACCTGGACGGACTTCGGACGAATCTGCGCCTCCGGGACGGTCGCTGGTACTGGCATTGGGACCCGAAGTTCATCGACGGCACCTCGGCACTTCCCCCCATCGAGGTGACCGAGGTCGATCGCATGCACGCGGCAGTCGAAGCGATTCTCCGCAACAACGTGCCCATGCTCCTCGTGCGAGGCCAAATGAGCGATCTCGTCACCAAGGAGCGGGCCAACGAGTTCATTTCACGCTTCCCGGAGATTGACTTCGTCGATGTCGGAGGTGCCGGACATATGGTCGCCGGTGATCGCAACGACTCCTTCGCGGGGGCAGTCGTGGAATTTCTCGCCCGGCATGCGGATGACCGGTGAGATTAACTCCATTACAGGCAGGAGAACCGCATGCGCGCTACACGCATCACGGCGAACCTTCGAGTGGCTGACGTTGATGCCGCGAAGAGCTTCTACGCCAACTACCTTGGGCTGAGCATCGAGGAGTTCAACATGGGATGGGTGGCCCGCTACACCTCTCCCGACAGCGGTGCGAACGTCCAGCTCGTAACGCGCGATGCAAGCGCACCCGAAGACTCGGTCATTTCCGTTCACACGGATGACGTCGAAGCTGCCTACAAAGAAGCTCAGGCACTCGGCTACGAGATCGTGCATCCGATAACCACAGAGCCATGGGGTGTGCGCCGGTTCCTCGTCCGAGCGCCAGACGGCAACGTAATCAACATCGTGCACCATCGGGACTAAGGCAGCGACGCGCGTGCCTACCTCCGTTGCAGGCGAACCTCGGCGAGCGCCGGGCCGAATCGGGCCTTGACCGTGACGTGGCTCACAGTAATATGACCAGTGGTCATCGACCCCTGGGAGGACCCGTTGCCGACCGTGACATGGGCACGCGTCGATCCGATTCGTCGCGCAGCCGTGATAGAGGCCGCAGAGGCCGAGTTCGGAGCGCACGGCTTCTCACGTGGCAGCCTGAACGTCATCGCTCGGCGCGCAGGAGTCGCCAAGGGGAGCCTGTTCCAGTACTTCGCGGACAAGCGCGACCTTTACGCGTTCATCGCCGACGTCGGTAGCCAGCGCGTGCGTGCCTACATGGAGGCCCGCATCCGTGAGCTCGACCCGAGCAGACCATTCTTCGCATTTCTCACCGACCTTCTCGACAGCTGGGTCGCGTACTTCGCCGACCATCCGCAGGAGCGTTCGCTTCATGCCGCGGCGAGTTTCGAGGTGGACACCGACGCCCGGGTCAGCGTGCGGACAGTCATACATCGGCATTACTTGGAAGTTCTGAGGCCGCTCGTGCGCGACGCGCACGCACGCGGGGATCTGCGCGCCGACAGCGATACCGACGCGTTGTTGTCGCTGCTGTTGATGATCTTTCCGCATCTCGCGCTGGCGCCGTACGTGCGCGGTATGGATCCGATCCTCGGCCTTGACGAGCCGACGCCGGAGCAGCCGGCACTGGCCGTGCGAAGGCTCGTCGCAGTCTTGGCTGCCGCGTTCGCTTCCGTATCCCCACAGCCGCAAACCGCCATCCCGGCGGCGAAACAGTCACTGCCCCAACACCTTTGATCTGAGGAGGTCAAAACATGACACGGACACACTCACAATCGATCAACGCGGGCGGGCTCAACTGGAACAGCTTGCCGTTGAAGCTGTTCGCCGGAGGCAACGCGAAGTTCTGGGATCCGGCAGACATCGACTTCTCCCGTGACCGCGCGGACTGGGAGTCGCTGACCGAGGGTGAACGGGACTGGGCCACCCGGCTGTGCGCGGAGTTCATCGCGGGCGAAGAAGCGGTCACCCAGGACATCCAGCCGTTCATGGCCGCGATGCGCGCCGAAGGGCGCCTCGGCGACGAGATGTATCTGACGCAGTTCGCATTCGAGGAGGCCAAGCACACCCAGGTGTTCCGCATGTGGCTCGACGCCGTCGGAATCACCGACGACCTGCACGGCTATCTCGACGACCTTCCGTCCTACCGGCAGATGTTCTACGAGGAGCTCCCGGAATCACTCAACACCCTTTCGAATGATCCCTCGCCAGCCGCCCAGGTTCGGGCATCTGCGACGTACAACCATGTGATCGAAGGCATGATGGCTCTGACGGGATACTATGCGTGGCACAAGATTTGCGTGGATCGCGGCATTCTTCCCGGTATGCAGGAGCTGGTGCAGCGCATCGGCGACGACGAGCGCCGCCACATGGCGTGGGGCACCTTCACATGTCGCCGTCACGTCGCCGCCGACGATTCCAATTGGGCGGTGTTCGAAACGCGTATGAACGAGCTCATTCCGTTGGCTTTGCGCAACACCGAAGAGGCCTTCGCCCTCTACGACGCCGACAACATCCCGTTCGACCTGACGATGGACGAGTTCATGCAGTACGCCACCGACAAGGGAATGCGCCGGTTCGGCACGATCAGTAGCGCGCGGGGCCGTCCGCTCGCGGACATCGATGTCGACTACGAGCCGCTGCAGCTGGAGGACACGTTCGCCTTCGAGGACGAGAAGGCCCTGGCGGCCTTGGCATAGCCGTTGCCGAATTTTGACCGAATGTTTAAGTGCTGGCTGGTTATCGTGAGCCGGTGGAGGGCACGCCGTTTGGCCGCTATCAGCTGATCGAG
>JAVRPX010000227.1:0-2690 GCA_032161985.1 Mycobacterium sp. | reverse complement strand
TACTCCAGCGCCGAGTGCGCCGCCGACGGAATCTGGATGGCCTGTCGCATGTGCCGAATGGTTTCGGAAAAGTCTTCTGAGGCAAGCCATTTACCACTGGCGCGGCTTCGCACCAGCCGCTCCAGCTCCTCGGCATCGTGGCGGGTCAGCGACCGCTCCGGCCACATCGGCACCTGATAGCGCAGCATCCACGGCAGCAGCGCCCGGCCCTGGTCACGCCGGGTCAGGGCCGAGGCCCGCAGTGCGACGGGATGGGGTGAACTGACGACGGCGATCGCCTGCACCATCCGCGGGTGCAGCACAGAGGTTGCCCAACACACCAGACCGCCCTCGGCGTGGCCCACGAGCGTCGCCGCCGTATGACCAAGTGCGCGCACCAGCCCCGCGGTGTCGCCTGCGAGCGTCCAGCCGTCGTAGCCGCGGGGCGGTTTGTCGGTGCCGCCGTAGCCACGCAGGTCGACCGCCACGACCCTGGCGCCGGTCAAGCCGCGCAACTGGTGTCGCCAGGACCACCAGAACGAGCCGAAGCCGTGGAGCAGGATCACCAGCGGGCGATCCGTAGGCGGAGGCGCCTTGGCGCCGACATTGGGTCCAGTGGCGCTTTCCTTCCAATCCGCCTCCACGACGTGAAAGCGAATCCCGTTGGCGTGCACCTCGAGATGACGCCAGGGACCGTCGATCCGCACCACCGACGGGTCGGGTGGGGCCACTACCAACCCGACGGATCGGCGGTCAGGTCACGTGAGGCCTGGCCGTTCGGCGACGTGAGCGCCTTGTCCTTGTCGTGCCCGGGCGTGAGCGCCTCGCGCGTTTCCTTGACCGACTCGATGGTCTTCTGTGGCCCGCGGATCCGTCGCACCTTGAGGTAGCCGAACAGCGCCAGTACCGCGGTGGCCAGCACCATGATCCCGAACACGATCAGGAAGGCAACCCACCGCCACAGCCAGGTGTCGAGCAGTTCGGCGAGGAAGAAGAAGAAAAAGAAGGTGGAGTAGAACAGCACCACCAGCGCCAGGATGAAGAAGACGCTGCCGGTGAGGCCCTTCTTGACGTCGCGGGTGATCTCGGCCTTGGCCAATTCGACCTCGGCCCGCACCAGCGTCGACACCTGCGTTGTCGCGTCCTTGACGAGGTCACCGATGGACGGGTCGGCCTTGGAAGCGTGCGGATCGACCAGCGGTATCGAGGTCACCGTCGTCGGCACGCCATCCTTGCGATCACTCACGGAACAATTCCTCCCCGCATCCGGTGCCAGTCGCGGTTCATGTTGCCACGTGGCGTCCATCGAAACGATCCGGGCCGACGATAGACTGGCCGGATCGGTTGGTCGGGCGGCACGTCGATAGGGGATAGATACTTGAGGACCAGCGTCCGCTGCCTGACGATTTCCACGATTTTCGCGGCCTTCGCCGCGCTTCTGCTGCCTTCCGCACTCGCCAACGCCGATGGCCTGGTCCCGCTTGGCGGTGGTTCGGGCATCGTGGTCGAGAACGACACCATGTGCACGCTGACCGCGATCGGTAACGACAACCGAGGCAATCTGATCGGTTTCACCTCGGCGCACTGCGGTGGACCGGGCGAACGGGTGGCCGCCGAAGGCGCCGAGGCCGCCGGGGTGCTCGGCACGATGGTCGCGGGCAACGACGCCCTCGACTATGCGGTAATCCAGTTCGACCCCCAGAAGGTGCAGCCGGTCAACAACGTCAAGGGATTCCAGATCGACGGCATCGGCCCCGATCCGGTCGTTGGCGACATCGCGTGCAAACTCGGCAGGACGACCGGGTATTCGTGCGGCGTGACGTGGGGACCGGGCGAGCAACCCGGCACCATCGTCAACCAGGTCTGCGGACAGCCCGGCGACTCCGGCGCACCCGTTACCGTCAACAATCGGCTCGTCGGAATGATCCACGGTGCGTTCTCCGAGGACCTGCCAACGTGCGTCATCAAATTCATTCCGCTGCATACGCCTGCGGTGACGATGTCGTTCAACACGCAGCTGGCGGACATCGTCGCCAAGAACCGGCCAGGTTCAGGCTTCGTCCCCGTCGGCGCGCCTGCGGCCTGACTACTTGCTGGCTCGGATGGCCTCGAACACGCTGGGGTCGACCAATGTTGAGGTGTCGCCGAGTTCGCGGCCTTCGGCGACATCACGCAGCAGCCGGCGCATGATTTTGCCGCTGCGGGTCTTGGGGAGTTCGGGCACGACGTGGATCTCGCGGGGCCGGGCGATCTTTCCGATCTCCTTGGCGACCTGCTCGCGTAGCACCTCGACCATGTTGTCGTTGTCCTTGGCGTGCGCCTCGAGAATGACGAACGCGCAGATTCCCTGGCCTGTGGTCTCATCCGAGGCGCCAACGACCGCCGCCTCGGCCACACCGGAGTGTCCCACCAACGCCGATTCCACTTCCGTAGTGGAGATCCGGTGCCCCGACACGTTCATCACGTCGTCGATGCGGCCAAGCAGCCAGATCGATCCGTCGGAGTCCACCCGCGCTCCGTCGCCTGCGAAATACCAGCCCTTGTCGGCGTAACGCGACCAGTACGTCTCGGTGTACCGCTCCGCGTCGCCCCAGATGCCCCGCAGCATCGACGGCCACGGTTGATCCAGCACCAGATAGCCGGTCACATGCTCGCCTTCATCGGCGCCCGGCACCAGTTCGTTGCCCTCCTCGTCGACGATCGTCGCCGAG